>JAVBXV010000226.1 GCA_030824405.1 Anaerolineales bacterium
AACAAACGCGCTGTAAGGTCTCGTAATTGTGTAAAGGTGATCGGCTTGATGAGGACCAGGTCAGCTTCGCCACGCATGCGCTCACCCATTTGAGCATCGGCAGTGGTTACTACAACTCTTGTCTTCTTCAAACGCTCATCTGCGCGAATCTGACTGAGTAATGTAGCGCCTGAAATTTGTGGAAGGTGCATATCCAAGGTAATCATGACAGGAATTATTTGTTTGATACGTTCCTGTGCAAGAATGCCGTCACGGATTATCTCAACTTCGTAACCGGCAGCGGTTAATGCTTTTTCAAAGATCTCCGCAAGATCCACTTCATCTTCAATAACTAATGCAAGGGGTAAGTTCATTTTGGGTTCTCCTATAGTGGTGTTGTAGCTGACATCTCTGCATACTTCAAGAGGGGCAGGGTGATAATAAAAGTGCTACCTTTTCCAAACTCACTTTCTACAACAATCCTGCCTTTCATCAATTCCACCAACTGCTTGACGATTGAAAGCCCAAGCCCGACACCGCCATGCTGACGGGTACTCGCTCCATCCACCTGACGGAAGGTTTCAAAAATATATTCCCGCGCTTCATCTGGGATGCCGCCGCCAGTATCTACCACCCAGATTTGCCAATTCGCCTCATCTAATCGGGATAATTTGACACTGACCCTGCCTTTTTCTGTAAACTTGATGGCGTTGTTCGCCAGATTGACCATAACCTGCTGCAAACGCTGTGGGTCACCCAGAATTATAGGCGGCAGGGCGGGGTCCAGGTCTGTATTGAATTCAAGCCCTTTATCTGAGGCGATTTTGGACATGATGCCTTGAAGCAAGTCCAACATTTCCGCAGGCCTGCACGGTGCAATCTGAATCTTTAGCCTACCCGCTTCAATCTGTGCCTGGTCTAGCAGGTCGCTGACAATGCCAAGCAGTCGCTGGGTATTATTCATGATGCGTCCAGAAATATTCTGTTGCTTGTCGTTAATAGATCCGTACACGCCTTCCTTGAGCATCTCTGCTAATCCAAGAATGGCATTCAGGGGCGTTCGTAATTCGTGCGAAACAATTGCCATAAAGGTGTTTTTCATGTTTTCCAATTCTACTTCGCGGGTTACATCGCGAAAAACACCCACAACACCCAGATTCCCGCCCAGATCATCCTGCACGCGTGCAACACTGGCTGACAGGGTTTTATTCCCCCAGACAATGCGTTTCCCTGCAGGCGTTGCTTCCGGATGGTCAAACAACCCAAGTAGCGTTCCACGCATGGACGGAGCAAGCGCTTCTATTTGGACGAATTCCATCATGCCCTTATTGACCAGACCATCCAACGATGTGTTCGTTAATTGACTAAGAGCCGGGTTCGCCAATATCGATCTATTTTCAGCATCGAACACGATCACGCCATCTGCAATGGAATTGAGGATGGCGTGGTTGCGTCCAGCTAGAATCAACTCTCGAGAAAGGGTATTTGCCAGTTCCTGCGTTTTCTCTGCTACGAGCCTATCCAGGCTGGTATTGATGACGCGCAGGTCTTTCAGAGCTTGCTCAAGCGAGCGGGCGGAAAGCCAGGAGATCAGAGCGAGGAAAATACCACTAATAATTGTGACGGCATTGGGAGTTACACCGGCAACATATCCCATAAAAACCAAAACCAAACCACCGCCAAATGCAAAAACAAAACTACTCGCCGGTGTTAATAACAGACTTGAAATAGCTATGGGAATAAAGAAAATAAAAGACGATCGCCCGTTCGCAATTTCAGAAGGAACGTCACTAAAAGTAAAGGTAATCGAAAGGAATATTAAAAAAAGGAATGAAGCAAGCTTTACAGAACGTTGATTGACATATAAAAGCCCAGCTCCTCCCAAAACAATCACAAAAACAATCGCCAACAGCAGAGTATTATCCGGGTTGTTCCATGTTCTGTTCATGGATACAATTGCAATGATGCTGCCAATTCCCAAAATACCTAAAGCAAACAAACCTACCAATAATGTATTTAGAAGTCTGCCACGCCTGGCAGTGTCAGAGTCGAATTTCTCCAGTTTATTTATTCGGGCCCAGAATAATTGAATTTTATTTATCATAGGTTTGCCTTGCCAATTCCAATGCGCTCAAAATCGCAGATCGAACCACCAGGGTAGGACAATAGAGCGCCTTTCCTATCCAAAGTGGTTTGTGCGGCATATTATCGTACTCAACTAACCATCTTACGCCACGCATAACACATACATCATTCACTTTATTTCCCGCGCGTTTCCAAACGCACAAAGCCTGAACAGCATAGGCGGTTTCTTCCGCTGTAGGGATATCAAAGGCACCCCAAGCCCCATTTTCCTGCTGAGAAGAAACTATCCAATCAATTGCAGGCTGGCAAATTCCTTCATCAAATTGGTGAGATGCAATAATTGCATGTGAAGTAGCATAATATGGAGATGAATGCCATTTATCCAGCCAAAACCCATCAGAGGAGGCCGATGATCTCAAGAACTTCAAAATTTTTAATACAGAAGAGTCACTAGCTGTATATCCAGCCCTTCCAAGTGCGCCTAAAATATGGATATTCGTACTTATAGATGGATTGGATTCTAATTGAAAACATCGAAAAAAATCATCCTCCTCGTATTTCAATATCGTTGAAATATCCTTCTGATACCCAAACCCAGCCAACACATCATAAACCAGCCCTGAATCATCTCCATCTTTTATAGTTCCATCGATAGCTGTGCCAATACCTGAATCTACAGACCAGGACCGATTAAGTATTTCTAGAAATGGCGTGAATTGTGCTCTCAGTTCATTGGAAAAATCGGGAATAAGATTCAAATTCCACAATGTCCATGCTATCTCAAAAACATCAATAGGCGCAAAATCTGGAGAACCACCATCAGAGTCAACAACGCGATGCAGATATGTCAGGGATTTTTCATCACCTTGTTTCAAGTAAGTTGCAAAAAAAGCTGTTGCAGAGGGACTATTAGAAACTGAGCCATTACTTTCTTGTAAGTTGTCAATATCTATCAGAGATTGTTTATCCTGCCCCACCATTTCAAGAGAAAAAGCAGGAGTCACATATTTACTAATCTTATACCCCGCTAGTTTTTCCATTTTTCGAGCACGCATTTGAGCCATCCGCCCTAATATTCGATTCCCCTGTTGTTTGATGATGCCCAAGTTTTCTGCCTCTGCCACAAGGGTTGGGGCGATCATCTCAAAGCCTACAGTTGCGCCGTTGGGGGCGGAAGCCAGCCCCTGGGTAGCACCGGAGGTAATACGCTCCAATGCCTGCAATCCCTTATCGATTTGAAGCTTATCGTGGGCACGCCTTCCACGCCGGGTCAAGGCGATCATAGCCGCAAGTGTGCTGATGACACGATCATGATAATAAAAAATATCCTTCGCCCCCCAACTTCCATCAGGGAGTTGGTTTACGTTTAACCATTCCATGGCTTGGTTGCTGAGGCCTTGATCCACTTCTCCGAGCCGTGCCACCCAAGCTGTGTCATAGGCGGTGCTGCTCATCCGCCCGGGACCAATTTCCTTTAATAATTTTTGGATCTCTGTTTCGACGTTAACCATGATTATCATTCCTGCGCGTTAAATTTTTTGAATACCATATCCCACCCCTCACCTCACCAACCCCAAAAGTGACCTCGCGGTTGTCCTCATAAAAATTCCGCATGGCTTCGAAATCCGCTTTAGGCATGGCGAAGTAATCAGGCTCAGGCGCGGGGCGCAGATACAAATGATCATGCAAAATACTGCGCCACTGACGTTTATTCATATAAAGGGAGGGGGCAACGGTAAAGTACAAGCTTTCCTCTCCCTTGCTCAACAGGGGATAATCAAAGACATTGAATTTCTCAAAGCCAATGAAAATATCTGCCTTTTCGATATATTCGCCGTAATACATTTTCACCAACTGCTCACGTGTGGGAATCTGCCCGGTCTGTCCGTGATGCCGAATGGATAGGTCTGCAATTGCCTCGGTGGCGTCTTCGCCGCAGACTCCATAGAACAGCCTGCGGGTAGTGTGATGCGCTGTGTCGCGCGTGACCTTGTCGAAGACATCGCAAATATCCACATAAGGGGTCTGCTCCAACTGCTTGCGATATTCGCCGTAAAAATGGACGCGGATATCATACGCCTTGTAAAACTCAAGGAATTCTGGATGCGTCGCCAGCAGCGCCATGCCCGCGCCAATCTCACGCATGTATTCTTCACCGCGACGGAAGATCTCACTTCCAAACACGGGTGCGACGATGGTATCGACCCCGTGGTCATATATCAATTTGTACGTGGAGATATATCCATGCGTGGTCATTTCGATATATTTTTGGACGGCATTTTCTTCACCGAATTCACGACCATGTTCCAGCAGAAACCAGCGGCGCGTGCCATTGAAAGGAAACACACACACCTTTTGCCCGTCTGCGCGGACAAGGTTTGCAAGTTCATCTTTCGGCAGGTTGAGAAATTCTTCGCGGCTTAAGGGATCCATGTTATTTTTTCCAAATAGACGGTACAAAACGCGGCGTGCGTTTCATATACTCGGCATATCCGCGCACCTTCTCGCTCAAGACTTTCTCCTCTTCTTTGGCAGACCCCGCGAACGACCAAAGGGTATAACCAAAAACAAGGAGCGTGGTGAAGGCGGGGTTGACGAGAAGGACGCCGCCTGCGATGAGAAAGAACGAGGTAATGATGGGATGCCGCATCAGGGCATACGGCCCTGTATCGATGACGTTATGGTCAGGCTGCACTTCCACGCGTTCGGTGTAAAAGTGACGAAGATGCCGTCGGGACCAAATGTGCAGGCCAAACGAAAGCGCAACCGACAAAAAGCCTGCAAACTGAATGATCAATCCCCATGGGGCGTCCGTGCTCCACCCGATGATGGGAAAGATCACAGGCTGAAGAAGGATCAAAGCCGCCAGGGCAAGCGTGAAAAGTGTGTAATCCCAGGACCAGCCTTTGCCTTCCGTTTTGCGGAGTCGGTCATGCTGCGACATGAAATAGAAATCCATGATGTAGAAGGCGATGATGATGCCTGTCAGGATCAGCGTGAGAGGGAGGCCTTTGATCATGAAGATTCGCCTCCCTGTTGAATGGCAGAGAGGAACATATCCATTGTTTGTAAATATTCGAGCCAGCCCGGGTAGAGGGCGAAGTCATTGGGATCATAGGATTCGTTGGGGTACATGGTTTTCACTCGCAGAAAATCAAATAAGGCACGTTGTTCACGGGTGGACGTTTCCACCTCCGCCAGAGCCTGCGGATGCGTGAAGTGGCGTCCACTGGCTGTCACTTGCTCGGTCATGTGCTGAATGCGTGCGGTTGGGTCACCGTCCAGATTGCATTGTTCATCTAAAAATTGACAAAGACGCGCACACTCCCGTTCGGGATGTTGAATGAGTTGGTCGTAGGAAATGAATATCTTGCGGGTGCTGTTCTGTGTGAACTGGAGCAGGTTTAACATGCAGAACTGCCAATACGCAAAGCCAGCAGAAAGAGGAACTTGTTCGGGGTCCAAGCCTTCCATTTTTGCGCCTGAAAGAATGGTCTCTACAGGGTGGCGGACGGGAATCACGTAAATGGCATCGCCCCAAATAGTATTCCAGAATGGCAAGGCTAAAGGCAGGCGCGGATCCTTCCACACCCATGCAATCGAGTTGTGTTCCTGTGCTTCCTTGTCCATGTCTGCAAGAATTTGCAGAGCCCGTTCTTTTAGGGAAGCATCCTGCATTTTTTCAAGAAGGACATCCACCGGGGTTGGGACGCGGCTGTTGTTATTGAGGAGGTCATCGTTCAATTTTTGCAGGGCGAAGTGTTCCATATAACCGTACTCGTCCTTGAAGATATCCTCCTCCTTTCCCGCATATGCACCCCAGCGTCGGACAAGTTCCGACGTCAGCGAAGTGCCGCTGCGATAAATTCCTGCAACGATGATACGTTCTGGCATTCCTTATTTCCTCTCTCCAAATATGAAACAATAAGATCGGCTCGGCTTTACATAAATCGCTGAAATAACTTTTGAAGGAACGGGCTGGCTGCACTAAAAGCAAGCGCGCCGTTATCTTCACGGGAAAACCCGAAACGTTCCTTCACTTCATAGGCGCCGCTCCCCCAGCGTAGGAAGCGCACCTTGTGTTCAAACGCTGCACTCAGGCTTTCATACGCAAGCATAAAGTAGGCATACTGCACATTGTCTGCAAGACCCAGCAGCGAGGTGGTTTGTGAGGTGTTGTCTTCGAGCAGGAGTCCGCACCCGACAAGAGTCTCTCCAATGGTGGCAGTCAGATACAAGCCATTGACCTTTTCCATCTGTTCGAGCGCACGGCGCGCCCACGGATTTGGCAAGGCTCCATGAGCCTGCTCGACATTGCGGATGAGGCGTAGAGCTTCCTCGATATTCTCCACGCGCGTATGACGTTCAATGCGGATGTTCAACTTCTCCGCTTCGCGCACCGTCCGCTTGTAATGCTGGCGGTCTTTCTTATTGCCTGCCGAAAGAAAATCCTCCAAACCCGACCAGCGGTTTTCCATGATGGTGCCAGAGGACAGATTTGAACTTTTCAAAAAAGCCTGCGGAAAATGTTCCGCATCGGAAGTTTTTAGATAATCAAACAAAACGAAGGAACAAGATTGTTCGCGTGCAATTTCCATTGCACAGGTTGAAAGAGCGGAAAGGATCGGAGCAGGGTCAAGATCGTCCGCAAGGGCAACGCCATGCGTGAACGCAAGCGGCGAGCGGCAGATCAGCAGGGGCGAAACGCGGAACAATGCGGAAAGCGACGTTCGAAGCAAGGCAGGCATTTTCGGAAGCGGCTCGTTGCGAACCTTCCACAACGCGGCACGCCCAACCAATCGCGGCCCCTGAAACACAAGCACATAAAACGGTTCGCAATCCTCCATGACCTGCTCGCCAAATTGATACCAGTGGTGGCTCTGGAAAGGCATTTCCCCCGACAGGTCGTCCCACGTATCTGCGTCAACCTCGCGGACGTGGTGCACTACTTTCATGTTAAGGTTCAGCGAGGATGCAGTTGACACAATTTCATTTTACTTCCGAACAAGACAGAATGAATCCTGTTTGCAAATTACAAAAATGTAAGAACCCATTCTAAAAATATGACATTGATCAAGATTTGAGAGCACCATTTGAACAAAAGACTAGCCAGTTATAAGGCTTTTTACACCAGCAAGTAGCGATACCGGCATGGGATCTGGTGTGATGAAACGGACGATGTCTGATGAGCGACGTGCCTGCGGAGAGTTGGTCTGCTACAGAATAGATGCGAGTCACACCCCAAGATTCTTCAATGGACATTTCCGTCAGGATGCCGGGCAGGGCACTGCGATAAAAAAGATAATATTTAAACTTCCAATAAAAATGGAGCGTCACATCATGAGATGTGACGCTCCATTTTTATACGCCTACCCACCATGTAATTTTTGCAAGAAGGTAAACAAATCAAAATAATTGACCAAGGTGTGCATGGTTCCCAGCACGCCAAGGATGACCACAGCCCAGATCACCACTTTTACAATCTTCTTTTTGTTATCAGTTTTTTGTTCCATTTTCAATTCTCCTTTTATGATTTATCGTCCTGAAGGTTTCCACATGGGATCAGGTTGAGTGGTACAAACCTTTGGGACATTGCTTTACACGTACGCCAACGTCTCTCTCACAGTGAGACGTGATGCCTGTTGTGCAGGATAGGCGCTTGCCAAAATCGAACCTATGACAATGACCGACAACCAAATAGCAAGTCCCATCGGTGAAACAATCAACGGTAACGGCGAGCGGAAGGACATCATGCCGATCAAATAGCCAATTCCAAGTGAAATCGGAATGGATAGCGGCAGGGCAATGACCCAACTCATCAAGCCGATGAAGACTCCCTCGCTGATGATATTCCGCAGAATGATCCTTGACTTTGCACCGATGGCACGCATGACGCCAAACTCACGAGTCCGCTCGATGACGCTGGTGCCCATGCTGGAGGCAAGTCCCAATGCGCCGACCACTGCCATAACCGTTGAGATCATCATCAGCGCGACGATGAAGATATACACATGTCCGCTGATGGCTTCGCCCAATAACGCTTCTGAAACTGTCGCTTTGACGCTGACATTCCCTGCCGCCAATGCCCCCTCGACATCACGAGTAATGGATGCCATAGTTTCTTCGTCATGCTCACCTATCACGATGCGGACTGCGTTCGTCAATTCAGTGGTTTGACCTGTTGCGCTGACAAAAGTTTCAGGCAGAACATATGCCGTAGATGGGGAAAGAGTCTGTTGGATAACGCCCACAAGACGAAAGGTTTTCACCTCACCTTCGATCAACAATTCGATCTCATCTCCAACGCTTACTTCGGGGAAGAATGCCCTGGCATTTTGATTCAACACGACCGCATCGGTATCACCCACCTGCAAAAAGCGACCATCGAGCAAAGGTGTTGCGATCAGGTCGCTGTCCAGGGGGAAGGAACGGAGCGTGAAACTGCCGTGCCCGCCATCGGGATACGTCCGCACGATCTCCAAACTGTCGGGGCGCTTCAAGGCGACAGGCATCAGATTCCATGATTCGCTTTTCTCCACTCCAGAGACGTTCGCAAGCACCGCGTTAACCTGTTCCGCAGACACGAGAGTATTGAAGCGGATCTCCAGATCATAGTTACGGTCTGCAGCAGATTGATCGAGGGAAGCATCCCAGCCACTGCGCACGTTGATGCCCGTCATGAACATGGCGCCAGCGGCGGAGAGCAGACTCAACGTGAGGATCAATCGTCCACGGCGACGGAAGGTGTTGCGCAGGGCAAGGATCAGGGTGTTATCAAAAAACCGAATGCGACTGAGCCAGCCGTCCCTTAAGGATGAAGCGGAAGCGTCCCGACTGATGCCATAATCATTGAGAGTCTCCCGCACCGTGAGGCGAGTCGTCTTGAGAATGGGATCCAACGCAACGAGAAGCGGCACGAGGATGCCCATCGCAAACAGAACGAGATAGACCCAGACAGGGATGGCGTCGCTGTAAATTTCGAGATTGAGAAGTTGAGCGATGACGCTCGTGAAACCACGCCCCGCCGCAGTGCCCAATGGTACACCGATGGACGAAGCCGCCACGCCAAGTGCAACGATCAACACAAGATACAAACCCGTGATCTGCCGTGTGCGTGCACCGATGGCTTTCATGATTCCGATCTGACGGATTTGTTGCGCCAATAACCCGTTGATCATCGTTGCAGTGAGAATGGCGCTCAATACCAAAGCCATGAAACTGAACACGAGAAACAACGTGATCACCGATGTCATCTGACTTTGATGCGGATGCTTCCCAGGCGGCGGGATGCGAATCTCGTGTACCTCATATCCCTGCGATTTCAGCCACACCGCCAACTCGCTCACTGTGGATTCGATAGCGGCGAGGTTATACGGCTCATCGCTCACAACCACTTTGAGAATGTGCAATGTTTCGCTTTCACCGAGCGTCGCCAACGTGGCGGGCGTGATGTATCCATACACCGTTTGTTCCTGCCACGCAGGCGCCAGTGCAGGGTCGTGCACCGTTCCCGAAATCTTGATTTCCTGCTTCGTGCCGTTCGGCGTTTGGAGCGTGATCGCATCGCCGATTTCCATATCCAACATCGGCAGGACTTCACGCTCGACAAGCAGAGTTTGACTCGATGGTGGATACGCACCCGCTTCAGGGGCGACCGTGCTGATATGCGACGTTTCAAAATCGGGGACGACGAACAGCAACACAGGCATCCACTCATTGGGACTGACCTCGGCTCTTGCTCCGACCCACGAAGTTGCTTCGGCTTCCGAGATGCCTTCTCTTTCGCTGACAGTTTTTACAAGGGCATCGTCCACTCGATCCAACTCAATGAATGCTGAGGCGGGATTCGTGCCGAGATAGTTGCGACTCATCTCACGCCTCGCAATGGTATATGCGCCGAGAAACGTGCCAACGCTAAAAATACTGACAGCTATGGCAATGACCATCATCGCCATCCGACCACGAGCGGACTGCAAATCCCGAATTAATTTCTTCCAGCGTGGACTGTTCATTTGTTTCCTCCGTTCACGATGACTCCATCTGCCAATGCAATCGAACGAGTGAAGTATTGCGTGAGATCACGTTCATGAGTCACCATCAACACGGTCTTGCCTTCGGCGGCGAGATTCGCAAACAACTGCATGACCGCATCCGACGTGGTGGAGTCGAGATTACCTGTTGGCTCGTCAGCGACAATGAGTGGCGGGTCATTTGCCAATGCACGGGCAATGGCGGCACGTTGTTGCTGTCCACCTGAGAGGTCGGCGGGGAGTTTGTCGGCTTGTTCGGCGATGCCAACTTTCTCCAGCAGAGAGATTGCACGTTCCCGTCGTTCGTTGACAGGGAACGTGTTGCAAAAATCCATTGGCAGGATGATGTTCTCTG
>JAVBXV010000065.1 GCA_030824405.1 Anaerolineales bacterium
TATGTATATCCTCAAGTTGACCAACGTGACCGATCCCGATGCCAACTTCTACGAATATGTAGACACCACCCGCCCCGAACCCCCTTGCTTGCTTCCCGAAGCCCTCAAAGATCGCTGTGGCGCTTTGCCCTACGGCAACCTGAGCGGACAATAATTTAGTACTACAATGAATGACTGGAATTCATAAGAGTTTCAGTCATTCAATTTCCAGACCACAGACCGTAGACGATAGACCATAAGCTTTTATAACGGTCCATCGTCTACGGTCAACGGTCAAAAAAATGGAAGGTGCCATGACCACCGAAATTATTCTTGAAACCAAAAACATCCGCAAGCAATTTAGCGGGCTTGTCGCTGTGGATGATGTCAGTATCAAAGTCCGCAAGAATTCATTACATGCCATTATTGGTCCCAATGGGGCTGGCAAAACAACATTTTTTAATTTACTCAGCGGCAACCTCGAACCCACCAGCGGAAAAGTCATCTACAAGGGACAGGACATCACGCATCAACCCGTCCACCGCACGATCCACTTCGGCATCGGACGTTCCTTCCAGATCACGAACATCTTCCCCAATCTCACCGTCTTTGAAAATATCCGCCTCGCCTCGCAGGCACTTGGAAGCGACAACTTCAAGTTTTGGCACGCTTCTTCGCGTTTCAAAAAATATGAAGAGCGCACCTGGCATGTCATTGAAACTGTCGGCTTGAAGGAACGCGCTCAAACGTTGGCGCGCACCCTTCCGCATGGCGATCAGCGCAAGCTCGAACTCGGCATGATCCTCGCGCCCGATCCCGAAGTCCTTTTATTGGATGAACCCACTGCGGGCATGGCTTCTGAGCAAGTGCCTGAATTGATTGCGTTAATCCAGGGCATCCAAAAACAAGGCAACAAAACGGTCATGCTCGTCGAACACAACATGAACGTGGTCATGAGCGTTTCAGACGCGATCACAGTCATGCACCAAGGCATGGTTCTGGCAGAAGGCACGCCCGCCGAGATCGCCGCTAACAAAGAAGTCCAAACCGCTTATCTTGGCGGCTTGTATGAATTGAATGTATAAAACCTTAGTGACCTTCGTGTCCTTTGTGTTTAATAAAAACTGAGGTCTCATGGAATACATCCTCGACGTACAAAACATCCACACCTTCATTGGTCAATATCACATCCTGCAAGGCGTAGACGTGCGCGTGCCCAAAGGCTCTATCACCGCCCTGCTCGGGCGCAACGGCGCGGGCAAAACCACCACGCTAAAATCCATCATCGGGTTAACTCCGCCGCGCGAAGGCAAAGTGATTTATGAAGGAAAAGAAGTGCAAGACATGCGCTCCTTCGATATCGCCAGCAAAGGCATTGGCTTCGTCCCTGAACACCGCGCCATCTTCCGCGACCTGACCGTCGAGGAAAACCTCAAGATCGCCGAGCGCGTCAAAGGCGACTACCTCCGCAAAAAAGAATTTATCTTCGATCTCTTCCCCGATCTCAAACGTCTGATGGCCTTATCTGGCACCGCCCTCTCTGGCGGGCAACAGCAAATGCTCGCCATCGCCCGCGCGCTTGTTGCAGATAATCATTTGTTGTTAATCGATGAACCCAGCGAAGGTCTTGCGCCAGTCATCATCGAACACATGATGAAAGCCATTCGATTGCTTTCCAAAGATTCCACCATCGTTCTCGTTGAACAAAATTTTCTGGTCGCGAGTCAACTTGCTGAATATTATGTCATCATCGAAGAAGGGCGCTCTGTGCAGGCGGGCAGTATGAAAGATCTCGCCAACGATAAAGCCGCCATTCATCGTTATTTGGGAGCCGCATAACATGAGTTCATACTTCCGCAAAAACTACGTGCTCCTCATCACCCTCAGCGTCATCGCCGCGCTTTTCGTCGCCGCCGCACAAGGCATGGAAAAGAAAGATTTCGTCATCACACTTCTGCGCGGTCTCTCCGTCGGCTCGCTCACCTTCCTCGTCGCCTCGGGCTTCTCGCTCATCTTCGGCCTGCTCGACGTGCTCAACCTCGCGCACGGCACGCTCTTCATGATCGGCGCCTACATCGGCTGGACAGTTTTCGTCCGCCCCGATACGTTTGTGGATTTACTAACTCCGCTCGCGCTGATATTAAGTGGCTTCGCTCTTGGGGATGTGTACCCGCTTCTCGCTACCCGAATCAGGCTCGGCTTAAGTGTGAAGCGGATTCTCCCCTGGGCATTGGTCCTCGTCTCCATCCTCATCTTCGGCTTTATCCTGCCCCGTTATCCCATCTCGATCTGGGATGTGGAAAACTACGGACAAAGCCCCGTCACGTATTCGTTCATGGCAGATCAGGGCACGCGCCTGCTCGCGCCTGTTGCCGCGTTTACAGAAATTTCTGCGCCGCTCGCGTTGATCGGCTTACTGCTTGCCAGCATCATCGGCGCATTCGGGCTTTCATTATTCAACAGCGTCACGCAACAACAATTCAAATTAAATTGGAAAAATTATGCTGGCTTTGCAATTCTCCTGCTTGTTGCATTGCTCACATTTATCTTCAACGAATCACTCACCGCATCGTTGACGGGGCTCAGTTCCAACTGGCTGTTCGTCATCGCGGTTTTGGTTGCCACACTCAGCGGCGCTGGCTTGGGCGCACTGATCGAGTCCACGCTCATTCGTCCGCTGTATATCCGCCCAATTTATCAACTCATGCTCACGCTGGGCATGAGCGCCATCGGCATTGAAATTGTGCGCGCCATTTGGGGACGACCCGAATTTGTGATGCCGAAACCCGTTTTCTTCAACGGCTCTGGCGGAGTTTGCCCCGCCACAAATTTTGCAGATTGGTGGGCGAACAATTGCTCCACGATTTTGTTACTCGATGGACGTGTGCGCGTTTATAACGAAATATTTATTCCAATTGTTGGATTAGTTGTCTTGATCTCAATTTGGATGTTGCTCCAACGCACGCGGCTTGGCATGGTCATCCGCGCGGGCGTGCAGGATCGTGAAATGGTCGAAGCGTTGGGCATCAATGTGCGCCGCGTCTTCACCATGGTCTTCGCGCTCGGCGTAGGGCTCGCCGCTCTCGGCGGCATTCTCGCCGCCCCCTCAATGGGACTTTCCAACGCAATGGGTGAAAGTCTTTTCCTCAACGCGTTGATCGCGCTCGCCATCGGCGGTCTCACTAATTATCCAGGCGCGGCGCTTGGCTCGGTACTGGTCGGTCTCATTCAACAGTTCATCATCAAATACGGGCAGATCGGCATCGCCATTCCATTCACAGATATTATTTTCAAACCCACGCCGCCGCTGGTGCCCGCATCCACTGTATTGCTAATGGTTATCATTTTGCTCATTCTTCCGAATGGCTTGCTCGGCAAAAAGGAATAACACATGACCCAACAAATCAACTCCCGCTTGTCGGCATTCTTTTCCACCCACCGCGCGGCATTGTTTACATTGCTCGTGCTGATCCTATTGCCATTCATCGTTGGCTTGATGGACGGCGAATCTCCAATGATGGTTTTTGCCAACGAAAGCGGTAACTCAAAATTTGCACAGGGACTCGCGATCGAGATCTTCATCCTCGCGCTCTACGCCTTAAGTTTTGACTTGATCTTCGGCATCACTGGCATGTTGTCCTTCGGTCACTCCATGTTCTTCGGCGTCGGCGCATACCTGACAGGCATCGCCATCAAAACTTTTGGCTTATCCCTGCCCGCCACCCTTGGACTGGTTTTTATCGCCGCCATCGTGCAAGCCATTTTGTTTGGGCTGGTTCTGCCGCGCGTCAAAGGCATCACCTTTGCCTTGGTCACACTCGGGCTTGGCTCGGTCTTCCACATCGTAGTCATGTCCAGTGAACTGGGACCCTACACAGGCGCGGACGTCGGTCTGCAAGGCGTGATCGTGCCTGCGTTCATCAGCCCCGCTAATGAACGACTACGCTTCTATTTCATTGCGCTGACTATCTTGATCCTGGTCTATCTGATTTACAAACGTTTTGTAGATTCCCCCACGGGACGTGTCTGCGTCGCCATCCGCGAGAATGAAGGACGCGCGCGCATGTTGGGCTACAACACTTTCTACTTCAAACTCGCCGCGCTCACGCTTTCGTCATTGACTGCCGCGCTGGCTGGTTTCATGCACACGCTTTATCAACCCATTGTCAGCCCGAATATCGCAGGCATGGGATTCACCGTCACAGCCCTGCTGATCATCCTCATCGGCGGCGTGGGCACGTTGAGCGGCGCATTGGTCGGCGCAGTCGTCTATCGCCTGCTTGATTTCGGATTGCGCCGTTACATTGGCGAAAGTGCCAGTTTTATCAGCGGCGCGGTCTACGTGCTATTTGTGTTGTTCATCCCCTTCGGAATTGTCGGCACCTGGAAGATGAAATCTTTGCAGATCAAACAAGGCTGGCAACGAATACAAAAGTTATTCGGCTAAATTCTTAATTCAAAATTTCATCCGCAGATCGTGTAGATTACGCAGATAAAAATCTGTGAAGTCTGTATAATCTGCGGATTGCGTTTAACAAATCTCAACGTCCTCTGGTGAATCATGAAACCCTACTCCTCCCTAAAATCTGTTCTTGCTGAATTTCTAAATCTCAACCGCACACTCGCCTCTGACGACATGGACAAAACCCTCGCCATCATCGGTTCCTACATGCCAGACTCTGCAAATTACGCCACTGAAAATTATGCTCCGCTTACTCAAGTGTGGACATGGAAAGTCCCAGAGCGTTATGTGGTTCACGAAGCCTATCTCGAAACCGAAGACGGCGAACGCATTGTGGATTTCAAAGATAATCCATTGCACATCATTTCATATTCCCTGCCGATCGACAAAATTCTGACATGGGATGAACTCGCACCGTATTTGCGTTACAACGAAAAACGTCCGAACGCCATTCCGTGGGAATTCAAATATTACGAACGCAGTTGGGGATTCTGTCTTTCAAAAAACACATTCGATCAATTGCCCCATGACAAAAAATATCACGCCGTCATCCGCTCCGAATTTACAACCGACCCCGAGAATGGATTTCGCATTGGCGTGGGTGTGGTTCATCCTGATGGCGGAGAAAATCCCGAAGCGGGCGAATTCATTATCCAATCGCACACCTGTCACCCCGCCCAAGCCAACGATAACGGCTCAGGTGTAGTCTGCGAAATTGAACTGGCACGCCGTCTGGCTGAAAATCCATTACCCGCTGGCTCGATGAGTGTCCGCTTTTGGTTCGGACCTGAAACGATCGGCACAGTTGCCTATCTCGCCAACAATGAAAATCTCATCCCAAATTTGCGCGGTGGCATCTTCCTCGATTCCACGGGCAATCAAAACACATTGGCATTACAACACACCCGACAGGATAATCATTTACTCGACCGCATCGCCCGCCATGTCATCTCCAAAAAGAACGGGGAATTCCGCGAAGGCGAGTTTGCACAAGTCGCGCCCAACGATGAGCGCATCATCAACGGACCTGGAGTCAACGTACCGTGTATTTCACTCAGCCGTTTTCCATATCCCGAATATCATACCAGCGACGACAACCTCGACATCATCCATGAAGATCTACTTCTTAACGCCGTCGATGTCGCCGAGGAAGTTGTCCGCATATATGCCAGCAACTACATCCCACGGCGCACCTTTCGCGGACCCGTCTTTCTCAGCGGCTACGGTCTCTGGGTAGACTGGCGCGAGAATTGGGACCTCAACCGCGCCATCGAAAAGATCATGAATAAATTCGAAGGCAAGCACAGCATCTTCGACATCGCCGAACAGGTTGGGCTGGATTACTGGGTAGTGCGTGAATACGTGGAAAAATTCCGCGCCAAGGGATTCGTCAAAGCGTTGCCCATCCCGTCCGAAGCAGATGAGGAATAATAAAATAACTACAAGCGTTTAACAAAGATCGCCAGGTCATCACCCATACTGTAGAAATCTTTGATGCTCGCCTCGGCTGCATATCCCATGTTTAGATAGAACTTTCGAGTGAACTCATAATGTGCCGTTCCCGATGTTTCCGCAATGAGCATTCGTCCGCCCATTTTGCGCACAGCATCTTCGCTGGCAGTCAGCAACCCACGCCCCACACCACCGCGGCGGGCACTGGGGTCCACAGCGATCCAAAACAAATCAAAGACGCCATCGGTTAGATCACGCCGACCATAACAGGCAAAGCCAAGAACCTGGCTGCCATCCCGATCGACAATGAAGTGATAACCACATTGCTCTGCTCCCAAATCCCGATATTCCTCCCAGAGCTCGCCCACACACTCAATTTCTTCCTGGCTGAAAACGCCTGCCCTCGCCGTGATATCCTGGATCTGTATACCGTCTGCTTCCGTTGCTACAGTGACCATAATTAAGAGTTGCCTTCCTTTTTCAAAATTGATTGCTGATTGTCACTGTATTTCCGATTTTCGGCAAGCCCTTGAAACCATCACAAAACTGTCTCTGATGTAAACCAACGCATCCTGCTCCACGCTCGCACCTGCTTCTACAACAATTGGCAGTTTCTTCGCTGAAGCCCAGCGAAAACATCCCGCTAAAAATTTATACAATTATATTTGGCAGCGCCTGTTGATATGCAGGAAATATCTCATTCGTTGCGGGGTTGTTTAATCGTTTGATCAAAATCTCTGAAAGCACATCACGATAATCAGTAGTGACCGCCAAATCACCTGGCCCAACAAGTTGACCTTCTTCCAGTCCTGGCCACTTCCCATGGACTTTGCCGCCATCTACATTTCCACCCAACACCATCATCATACTGCCGTGACCGTGGTCTGTGCCAAGGCTGCCATTCTCAGAGGCGCGTCGCCCAAACTCGGACATGGTGACAGTGGTGAGTTGATTCTGATGATCCGCCATATCTGCATGGAAGGCGGAGAGTCCCTCGGCGAGGTCTTTCATCAAGTTGGGCATGAGGCCAGTGGATGAACCTTGTGCGAAGTGCGTATCCCAGCCGCCGAGATCAATAGCCGAGACTTCAAGTCCCACTTCCGCTTTGATGAGCATGGCGGTTTGTTTGAGGGCGAGGCCGAATTCAGAATCAGGGTAATTGGTAATTGGTGACCGGTAATTTTGAACATCGAGTTTTTGAAGCGTGTCCATGATGGACAACGTATCCTGTCCCAAAACATCTCCTGCATAAACTGTTTCCAATGCGGCACGCATTTGCTGCAAAGCACGTAAATCACCGCCAAGATGAAAATCTGTGATCGAACGCAGGGCGGAGACAGGAACTGACCCGCTCAAACTTCTTTGTGGACGAGTTCCCATTCCAACAGCACGCAAGGGGGATGAGTTACCCGTGTTCAATGTAGCAAGATGACGCCCGATCCAACCTGAGGCGGGACCGCGTTCATCGTCCACGCCGCGTTCCATCAGTTCCATCGCTTTGAAGTGACTGCGCGATTCGTCAGGTGCGCCGCAAGCGTGGATGATGGCAAGCTGCTCGCTTTGCCACGCTTCAAGCAAGGGAGACATGTTTGAATGCAAGCCAAAAAAACCATCTAAATCTAAAACTCTTTCCTCTTTCTTCTTTCTTACATCATCTGGTCTTGCAATGCCCAAGGATGGTCGCAATTGATAATAGGCATCTTCACCATGTGGAACAACCATATTTAATACATCCGCTGCGCCGCGAAGAAAGACAACGACGAGTGTGTCTCCGCGCGGGGCGGTGTTGACGGGAGCGAAGGAAAGTCGGGGAAGCCAGGTTTGGGTAAGCATTTATAAACTCCTAAAGGTTATATGTCGTTGCGAGTCCGATAGGGCGAAGCAATCTCCCATCATGTGGAGGTTGCTTCGTCGCAAAGAACGCTCCTCGCAATGACATGGTCAGCGCCATTGAAACGCAGGCGAAGCGATGATGCTTGCGGTAATGATCTGACGAGTCTCTTGATCGGTGGCGCCTGCTACTCGGACGGAATCAATTATCCCGTCGCGGGTGAGGCACTCTAACGGGGCGCCTAATAATAAAGATGTAATTGAATCTATATTGTCTTGTAAAATGCCGGTAGACGAGACATCCAATAAAGCATTGAGGTTATGTTTTGTGTCGTTGAGTTCATTACGAATCAGCGCGAATGCAAATTGCCAGCGCGGCATGAGGTTGCCCTGCCAGGCCTCGCTGTAGTCGGGATAGCCATCGGGCGTGGGCCAGTTGAAATAAAGCTGCCCCATGCGGACGAGATAATCATGCAGCGCGATGCCATCGGTTTCAACATTGAGCATGCGCAGCGCAGACAAAAGAAAATTGACGGGGCGTTTGTATTTGGGCTGCGCAAGCGGGAGACCATCGAGCAAAATGACCCGCAGTACAGATTTGATATCGCCATTTGTATTGAGAAAAGTTTGCGTGGCTTTTTCGATGAGCTGTTCTGGTGGGTCATCGGCGATGAGGCGACGCGCAAGTTTTGTGCAGATAAATTTTGCAGTGGATGGATGCTTGACCAGCATTTCGATAACTTGCTCCGCCTCTTTAATACCCGATGGCTGAATCGAAAGACCCAAAACATTTTTCTCACCCGTATCATGGATGTCTTCCTTGAAGACAAAATCACCAAGCCAGAAATGTTCCTTCACATTCCAACCTGTGAGACAGCGAGCGAGCTCCATCACATCTTTTTGAGTGTAGCCGCCGTCCACGCCGAGAGTGTGGAGTTCCATTAACTCACGCGCGTAGTTTTCGTTGGGATGACTTTTCTCGTTGGCCTGATTATCGAGACAGATCATCATCGCTGGCGAATGCGCGGACGCCCAAACCAAATCACGGAAATTACCGAGCGCATGTTTGCGGATCACTTCGCGGTCATCCACAGTTTTGAGGAAGAATTCCTTTTCCTTGTCCATGAAAATGTTGAAATGGTCACTCCAAAATTCGACCATCACTTCATAGAGTTGACGTTTGCTATAAAGCTGTCGCAGGAAAGTTGCCTGACGCAATTCATTCGGGACTTTCTCGCGGTCGTAGCCGTCGAAGAGTTGATTACTAATTCCTTCAAGTTCGTTGGCTTGCATTTTCAATGTGTCGAAGGTCGAAAGCTGAAGGTCAAGAGAAAAGTCATTGATGGATTCAAAATCGAGTTGTTCTTCGATGTAGGCTTGCAAACCGATCTCCGCAAAACGTGCACGTTCCTCAACTCTTGCGCCAAAGGTGATGCGATTCAGCGCGAGGAAGTCACTTGCAGAGAGCGCTGTCCACGGGAGGGCGGGCAGGTTCCCTGCAAGTTTGCGATAGACAGGAGCGCAGGAAGAGAGCGCGGCGCTTGCAGTGACAAGGGAGGCGAGTTTGAGGAAGTCTCTACGGGATAAAGTCATTTTTTAACCACAAAGGGCACAAAGGAACACTAAGGTTAAGCTTGAGAAATGGAAGTTGCAGTGGAAGATATTTGAGTCTTCTCACGCGGCAACCAGTTCAGCAACGCAAAACCTGTTGCACCAAATGCTGTGATGAGCATAAGCGGCCAGATGAAAAACCAGCCAAGGACAGGGAAGAAAGCAGCGAGTTCGAGGATGATGGAACCACGGATAAATCCGTTCAGTGGGGAGAGGCTGCTTTGAGTTGTAAGTCTCTTGCCCAAATGGGATGCAATGCCAGCAGAGCCGATGGAAGAAAGTGCGAGAGATGCCGCAAGCAAAACCCAGCCGATAAATTTCGCAGGTCCGAAGGGAAGCGCGAGCAGAATGACAATGGGAATGGTTACAGCAATGACGATGGCAAGTCCCATCCAGAAAGTCTGCATGGGAGTCTTGTCTACGCGGGTTTGGGCGCGAGCAATGACAGCGGGGAATAACAGCCACCACGCGGTGAGCATGGCAGGGAAGGCGATGCCGATGATTAATAGGATGAAGAAGATAGCAGATATATCAGCCATTGGATTTGTCCTTTTTTGTTGAGTTATAGGGTTTACAGGAGTGGACGGGAGAAAGTTGCAGATAAGAGAGTAGAGAACAGGGAATGGAGAACAGTAAAAAGAAAAGACGCGGGGTGAGCGCGCCTTTTTGATGAATGAAGAAAGAAGAAAGAGTGATTTGGTGGTTTATGAATTTCTTTGAAAGAATCCCAGAATGGATGCGCCGATGCCGACGAAACCGACATACGGCAGCAGTAGAAACCAGCCCACGAAGGGAAGCGCACACGCAAAGCAAAGAATCACCGCGCTCCAGATGTTTCGCTTCCACAGAGTCATGTCTGGAAAGAGGCGCTCGCCCAATACGTTGACCATGCTCGTCAGACCGAGACTCAACAACACGGCAAGAAAAGCAAGAACGAGCAAGGCAGGGATGGTCAATATGCCTTTGACAAATGCGCCTGCGTTTTCCGCAACGGACAATAACACCACTGCGATCACTCCGAAGAAAAGGAAGTT
>JAVBXV010000320.1 GCA_030824405.1 Anaerolineales bacterium
CTTGCAACGATCACTGGGGGTATTTTGGTAATGGAAAGGATCTCGCCTGTTGTGCTCACGTACACCAAATTTCCTGAACTGAAAGTTATCAGGTAGGCAACCGTGCCTTCGTACTCAACGGTTTCAACGCTGTAGACACTGGTGTCATTTAAAAATGTCGAAGCAATGATGGTGGCCTGTTCAGGTGAAACCACCATGGTTTGCATCGCAACTGGCTGAACACTAACTTCCTGCACCACGGGAGCGGCTTGCGTCACCACTTGCGCCTGAGCCGCGATATTTTGATTTTTGACGATCTGCTGATACGCAGAAACAACCCCAAACAGGGTTGCCATCATAAACATGGTCAAAACGGTGGAAATAAACAAAGTACTCTTTCTCATCACAAATGCTCCTTATTCCATTTAATTACTGGAATTAATGAGAAGTCGTATTACAGCAAGAATAGTTACGGGCAAAAATTAGATTTGGATAAGAAAGTTTTAATGAGTTTCTCGGGAAGCCCCAGGAGAGGCAGTATAATTTAACGATGCTTAAAAAAATAAAACCTATCTGGTTTATTCCACTCGGGCTTGCGCTGGCGATCGGCATCTATTTTCTGCCGCCAGTACATGACCGCCTTGCCACCCGTGTAGACCTGCTGCGCACACGGATCGTTTATTTCTTTAAACCACCCAGCGAAGCAGTATTTCAACCTGGCGAACAAAATCCGCTGACTATTGAAACTGCGCTTGTGACAGCCCGCGCAGAACTCGCTCTGACTTTAACTCCACAGGCGACTGCTACGCTGAGACCGGGACCCACTCCCACAGCGACGATCACGTCCACGCCTTTGCCTGCTTCGGTTATCCTGCCGGGCGTGGTCTACGTTGACCAACACAACCGCTGGAATTATTGCGGCCCCGCCAATTTGACGATGGCGCTTAATTTCCTCGGCTGGAAAGGTGACCGTGACGATGTTGCCAGAGTGGTAAAACCTGGCTCTGGAGATAAAAGCAAAAGTTTTATCGAGCAGGGTCTGCCTGATAAAAATGTGATGCCCTATGAATTGGTGGATTTTGTAAATGAAGAAACAGAATACCGCGCCCTGCTTCGTTATGGCGGCGATCTAAACCTCGTCAAACGGCTGCTGGCGGCGGGCTTCCCCGTCATTGTTGAAAAGGGATATTACGAAGCCGACTACACAGGCAAAATTGACTGGCTCGGGCATTACCTGTTCACCACAGGCTACGACGATGCGCGCGGCGGTTTCATCGTACAAGATGCATATCTCAAACCTGGTAAAGACTTATTAAGTAAGTACAAAGATTATCAAGACGGCTGGCGTTCTTTCAATTATCTTTTCATGGTCGTCTACCCGCCAGAACGTGAAGCAGAATTGAACACCCTGCTGGGCACCTGGTCAGACGAAAGATGGGCTGCACAGCATGCGCTTGAATTGGCAGAGAAAGAGATCACCACCTTAAAAGGAAATGACCTGTTCTTCGCCTGGTTCAACAAAGGCACAAGCCACGTTGCTTTGCAGGAATATGTAGACGCCTCCACTGCCTACGACAAAGCCTTCTCACTGTATGCAATCTGGGATATCAAGATAGCAAACCGTCCCTTCCGTATGATGTGGTATCAAACAGGCCCATACTTTGCCTACTTCTATTCGCAGAGATATCAGGATGTCATCAATCTTGCAGACACCACTTTGAATGACACCATCTCGACCCCCTCACTGGAAGAGTCCCTGCTTTGGCGTGGACGTGCCTACTATCAAATAGGCAACACCCAAGCCGCAGTGGACGATTACCGTGCCACATTGAAAATCCATGTCAACTGGCTGCCTGCAGTGCAGGCGTTGCAGGAACTAGGATTACAACCGTAATCACATGAAAATACTTCACTTCGCAGATGCCCACATAGACATGGCCAACTATGGCCGCCACGACCCAGAGACTGGGCTGCCGTTTCGCGTGCTTGATTTTCTAAAGTCGCTCGATACGATCGTAGAAGCCGCCATCTCCCGAAAAGTGGACATGGTCATCTTCGCTGGCGATGCCTACAAAGACCGCTCCCCTGCTCCCACCTTTCAACGCGAGTGGGGCAAGCGCATTATGCAACTGTCTGAGGCGAAGATACCAACGCTGCTATTAGTTGGCAATCACGATATCTCTCCTGCCGCAGGGCGCGCGCACGCCATTCAGGAATTTGACACATTACATGTGCCGTACATCCGCGTGCTGCAAAAGCCCGAACTGCTCACATCCAAAGATCTGTGGGATCTGCCCGTGCAAGTGATCGCCATGCCGTGGATCGCGCGTTCGGGATTAATGGCCGCAACAGGCGAAACCAATTCCACCGATGCGTTCACACGCATTGAAGACAATATCGGCAACTTGATCGAAGGCTGGCTAGAAGAAGCAGACCCCTCCCTGCCGATCATTTTCACGGCGCACGCATCGATCGAAGGCGCAAAGTTTGGCGGCGAAAGACTCGTCATGCTGGGTAATGACCTTGTCCTCTCTGGCGGGCTGGTTAAGAATCCAAAATTCAGTTATGTGGCCATGGGTCACATCCACAAGCCGCAGGATGTAAATGAAGGCTATCAGCCGCCAGTCATTTATCCTGGCTCGATCGAACGCGTGGACTTTGGCGAAGTAAAGGAAGACCGCTTCTTTGTCATTGCAGACATTGAAAAAGGAAGAGACACCCAGGTGGAGTGGATCCAACTCACAGGGGTGAGAAAGTTTATAGACCGCCGAACAGTTCTACAGTCCAGCGAGAACGTAACGAATGTACTTAAGGAAGCACTGCCCAAGCCAAAGGAAATGTCTGAGGCGATCGTGCGGCTTTCGGTGGAATATCCAAGAGAATGGGATTCGCTGATCGATGAATCCGCTTTGCGAAAATACACCGAAGACTCTTTTGAATTTCATCTGGTCAAACGGCCGCAAAGTGAATCGCGTGTGCGCATCGCCGAGGGACAGGTGGTAAGCAGTTTGAGCCCGCTGGATCTGCTGGAGCAATATTTTGATTCAGCCAAAGTAACGAATGCAGACGAGTTGAAAAAACTTGCGCAGGAAATCATTTCACAGGAAAACGAACAATAAGCAACCTTAAATAGAAAACGGTGTTTCTATCAGTAGCACCGAATTTAATTTATCAGGAGAAAAAAATGAAAAGCTTAAAGTGGATTTTACTGGGCGTGTACTTAATTCTTTCAGGGCTGATCTTGTTAGGAGTAAGTTTTTCCCTGGCCGCCGTCATCGCTGGCGTGTGCGCATTGATCGCTGGCATCCTGTTCATCATCAATCGATAATATATTTTAGTTTCAAACAGCCTCCCAAATGGGAGGCTGTTTGATTCAACCTCCGTTATAATCGCCTACATCCTAATAAACGAGGCAAATATGAAACAAGAAAATCCAAGGTACCGTTGGTTCGTTGTTGTAGTTTTCTTTTTCTTCATGCTTTTACATCAAACCGATAAACTGATGATCGGTTCACTACAAGTTCAGATCAGTGAAGATTTCGGTATTGATAATACACAATGGGGGTTGGTAAATTCTGGCGCATTGATCGTGGCAACTTTTCTCTACCCACTCTGGGGATATTTATACGACCGTTATTCAAGAACCAAATTACTTTCTTTTGCATCTTTTGTTTGGGGAGCCACCACCTGGCTGAACGCCATTGTGAAAAGCTTCGGCGGATTCCTGGTCACACGCGCTTCCACAGGCATTGACGATTCATCCTACCCAGGCTTGTACACGTTGATCGCTGATTACTTCGGCCCCAACCTGCGTGGAAAGATCTATGGCATTCTCCAGCTTGCACAGCCGCTTGGCTATCTTGTTGGCATGATCCTCGCGCTGATCATCTCCCCCATGATCGGCGGCTGGCGTTCCGTGTTCTACATCACTGGCTCGCTGGGATTGGTCATCGCGATCTTCATTTATTTTGGCGTAAAGGAAATGCCGCGCGGCAAAGCCGAACCCGAGTTTGAAGACATGGCAGAAATGCAGGCCTTTAAATTCTCATGGGCAGAAGCCAAAGAGATATTCAAAAAGAAAACCATGTGGTTTGTTTTCCTGCAAGGCTTTGCGGGCGTCTTCCCATGGAACGTGATCACCTTCTTCTTCTTTTCCTATCTTGAAAAAGAACGCGGCTACGACGCGAACAGCATTCTGTTCACCATGGCCCCCGTCATCCTCATTCTCGCCAGCGGATACTTCATCGGCGGCGCGCTCGGCGACTACGCATTCAAATACACCAACAAAGGCCGCATCATCGTTTCCAGCATTGGCGTTTTGATGGGCGCACTCTTCATGTACCTCGCCATCACCACACCCATCGACGCAAAGAATCAATTCTTTATTTTCATGTGCCTTACCGCGGTCTTCATGCCGCTCTCTTCTGCGAACGTGATCGCCACCGTGTATGACGTAACCGTCCCCGAAGTACGCTCCACCGCGCAGGCAGTCGAATATTTCATCGAGAACGCAGGCGCGGCTTTCGCTCCCATCATCACAGGTGTCATCGCCGATGCCATCGACCTCAAAACCGCCATCCTGCTCATCTGCACCGTGGCATGGGGCCTATGCTTTTTCTTCTATCTCGGCGCCATCTTCACCATCGACAAAGACTCGCACGATCTCCGCAATCAAATGGCGGAACGCGCAAAATCCATGTAACGTACGCACACAAAAAGGCAGGTGGAGGATTTCCTTCACCTGCCTTTTTTATTTAAGCGACAAACGCCTCAGGCTTAACCGCAAGAGGCTCCTGCACTTCAAGCATTCGCAACGCGGACATCTTTTACCTGATATACAAAAATAAAATAGTATTGGGGACGAAACACACTTATTATGATGGCGCAACTGACATAGAATAAAACAAAAATACACGAATAAAAAATTGGAGGAAATCATGACCATCATCGTAGCTGATACCACCTGCGGCTTGCCACGTGGACTACTCGCCCAGCGGGGAATTCCGTTGATCCCACAAGTTGTCATGTTTGGGGAAGAGGCATTTCATGACGATAAAGAACTCGATACAGCCGCGTTTCTGCAAAAGCTAAAAGCCGCAAAAGAATTGCCCAAGACCGCTGCGCCTGAACCTCCGCTGTACTATCCTATTTTTGAAGAAGCAAAAAGCACAGGCGAAACCGTGATCATTGTTGCGCCCACTGGCAAAGCGAGCGGCACTGTCCGCTCGGCGCAGACTGCGGCAATGGAATTTCCAGGTGTGGATATTCGCGTGGTGGATACGCAAACCATTTCCTGCAATCTCGGCTCCCTTGTTCTCGTCGCGGACGATATGGCCAAGGCGGGCAAAACTGCCGATGAAATCGTGGCGAAACTTAATGACCTGATCCCACGCGGACGGCTTTACTTCCTCGTGGATACGCTTGAATATCTCGCCAAAGGCGGACGCATTGGCGGCGCAAAAAGACTACTGGCCGAACTGCTGGAGATCAAACCCATCCTGCAAGTGAAGAACGGACAGGTTGAACCCTTTGAACAACAGCGCACAAGAAAGCGCGCGCTGGCACGTCTCATGGAAGTGACAGCGGAACAATGCAAAGGCGGAGATGAATCTCATTTGTGTTTGCTGCAGGTTGCGGCGGAGAAGGAAGCGGAGTCCTTCGTCGAAGAATTGAAATCGCTGGTGCATGTCGAGAACATCCCGATCTATGAATTGCCGCCCGCGATCATCACCCATTCAGGGCCAAGGGCAATGGGCGTTGGCTTTTTTGTAGAGTAATTTTGCCGCTAAAACCGCATGGTATAATTTTGCCGCTCATCGCATAAATTCCCCACAAATGTGGTTATTTTTGAAGGAGAACGTTCATGTCTGGTCATTCAAAGTGGTCTACCATCAAACGCAAGAAAGGCGTAGCCGATGCAAAACGCGGCGCAGTTTTTACACGCCTCGCACGAGAAATCACCATCGCAGCCCGCGATGGCAGTGATGTCGATTCAAATTTCCGTTTGCGCCTTGCAGTTGATAAGGCCCGCGGCGAAAACATGCCCAAAGACAACATTGAACGCGCCATCAAAAAAGGCTCGGGCGAAGATAAAGACGGCACAGTTTTTGAAGAGATCACCTTTGAAGGCTACGGCCCGCACGGCTCTGCGTTGATGGTGACCTGCGTCACCGATAATCGCAACCGCACCGTTCCTGATATGCGCCACGCCTTCAGCAAATCTGGCGGCAACATGGCAGAAGTTGGCGCAGTGGGCTGGCAGTTCGATCGCAAATCCTACTTCTCCTTCCCCGCCAGCCAGTTATCTTTTGACAAGGCTTTCGAACTTGGCATCACCATCGGCGCAGATGATGTTGTGGATGGCGGCGAGACCATTGAAATTTATGGCCCCGTTGAATCATTCAAGATCATCGCAGATGCGCTGCATCAGGTGCATGTTCAACCAGATGAAGCAGGCCTGCGCATGATCCCCAAGCAGGAGATCGAACTCGATGTCGAATCGACATTGAAGTTCATGAAGATGGTCGAGACCATCGAAGAACTTGATGACGTGCAGGATGTTTTCCACAACGTCAAGATCTCAGACGAAGCCCTCGCCGCCCTCGAAGCAGCATAAAAAAATATTGTAGGGGCGGATCGCGATCCGCCCCTACGCATTTAAATGACACTCGCATTAGGAATTGACCCCGGCACTGCCACCACTGGATACGGACTCGTGCGCCTCATGCCAGACGGGGAACTGGTGGCTGTTTCCTATGGCATTATCTCCACTCCAAAAGAAGCCACTCCCCCAGCGCGCCTCGAAATGTTGTTCGACGACCTCAACAAGTTGTTGAAGAAACACAAACCCGATACTGCCGCTGTTGAAAAATTATTCTTCTCAAAAAATGTCACGACCGCACTCGCAGTGGGACAGGCTCGCGGCGTGATCATGCTCTGTCTGCAAAAAGCAGGCATCGACCCGTTTGAATACACTCCCAATGAAGTGAAGCAAGCCGTGGCTGGCTATGGCTCTGCAGATAAAAAACAAGTGCAGGAAATGGTGCGCGCATTATTACAGTTGGACAAGATCCCCAAGCCCGATGACGCCGCCGATGCGCTCGCGATCGCGATCACGCATTTGAATACGAATCGATACGGTTAAACACAAAGCAGGGACGGGGCAGCCCGCCCCTGCAATTTATTACGGTAAAATACAAACATGATAGCAACCCTCCGTGGAGAAGTCTCCCAAGTAGAAGATAACGCGCTCGTTGTGGAAGTGGGCGGCGTGGGCATGCGCGTCTTTGTCCCTGCACCGTTGCGGACAAATGTCAAAGTGGGCGAAACGATATTTATTTTCACCCATCTTGTCGTCAGGGAAGATGCGCTGACCCTGTACGGTTTCGAATCCCAGGCAGACCGCGATCTTTTCAACATTCTGCTCGGCGTGGACGGAGTCGGCCCGAAGGTGGCGTTATCCGTTCTATCCACGCTCAACATTGACACGATCCAGCGCGCCATCTTTGCCGATGAAGCGGAGTTATTGAACAGCGTGCCAGGCGTGGGGAAAAAGACCGCGCAAAAAATGGCGCTGCATTTGAAAGACAAACTCAAACCAACCGATGCGCTTTCCAAACTGGCGGCCATGTCTGATTACGACAGCGAAGTGCTCGCCGCGTTGACCTCACTCGGCTACTCAGTAGTGGAAGCACAAACCGCCATTCAGGCTTTGCCGAAAGACGCGCCCAAGGAAGTGGAAGAAAGATTACGCGCAGCATTGGGGTATTTCACAGGATGAACATTGGCGAAAGACTCCATTGCCGTGCCTGTAAAACAGACGGAACTGTATACCGAACCTGGGATGCCACAATCGAGTCTGTAACCACAGGCTCGATTGTTACAATTGCGCCCGCGGGTTCGCTTGTTTACAACCTCAAAAGCGGTGAGCGTCCCATTCGCCATCATTACCGCTCGTATTACTGGTCGGATAAATTCTATAACCTGATCGAGATCTTTGAACCCAGCGGAAAGTTATTTCATATTTACATCAACGTGGCCTCACCGCCTGAATTTGAAGACGGGATGATGAGCTTCAAAGACCACGAGTTGGATGTTTCAAGATATCTCCCCAAACCCGCCCAACTCATCGATGAAGATGAATTTGCAGAAGCCGTGATCACCTATCAATACTCAAAAGAATTTCAAGAAAAGTTATATGCCGCCGCCAGAGAAGCGCTCGAACTGGCAAACAACTGGATAGCACGACCTGTTCCTGTTTTTGGAGAAACCGATGTTGAATAAAAAGATCGCATTTATTGGTCCTGGTGTGATGGCAGAAGCCATGATCGCAGGATTGTTACGCAAAAAACTCGCAGACCCGAAGAACGTGATCGCATCGGGTCCACGCGAAGAACGCGGCGCGGAGTTGGTGAAGAAATACGGCATTCAGGCTGTTGTAGACAACGCATCCGCTGTCCACGATGCAGACGTGGTGGTGCTCTCTGTCAAACCTCAGCGCCTGACCGAAGTGATGAAGGGACTCAAAGGCATTCGCGCAGACGCGTTGGTGCTGTCCATTATTGCGGGCGCAACCATCAAGAAGATCGGCACAGGCTTGAAGCACAAAGCCATCGTGCGCTCGATGCCGAACACACCAGGCCAGATCGGCGAAGGCATCACCGTCTGGACTTCATCCAAAGAAGTGACCGAGGAACAGCAGGCAATCACGCGTGACATCCTTGGCGCGTTGGGCGAAGAAGTTTTCGTGGAAGACGAATCCTATCTGGATATGGCCACTGCGTTATCGGGTTCTGGCCCCGCGTATGTTTTCCTCTTCACCGAAGCCTTGATCGATGCAGGCGTACACATGGGCTTTCCCCGCCGCATTGCCGAGCGATTGGTCTTGCAAACCATCAAAGGCTCTGCTTCTTATTATGAAGGTGCAAGCAGACACCCCGCCACGTTGAGAAACCAAGTCACCTCCCCGGGCGGCACATCTGCTGAGGCGTTGTATTATCTGGAGAAGGCAGGCTTCCGCACTGCCATCTCGCGCGCTGTGTGGGCGGCATATCAACGCTCACTGGAATTGGGAAAAGAAAAACCTGGTCACATTGACACGGAAGAAGATAAATAATTTTGAAGAAACGCTCTTAATGGGCGGGGCATGACACAACCTATGAAACCACCTGAGATCATTTCAACTGAACGACTCACCCTGCGCAAGCCGCGCATGGATGATGCGGCCGCTGTCTTTGCGAGTTGGGCAAAATACCCAGAAGTGACTCGCTTTCTCACATGGCGTCCACACCAGGATATTACCCAGACTGAATCACTGATGAAAAAGTCCATTGATGGCTGGGATGGGGATACAAATTTTCGCTATTTACTTGAGATCAAGGAAAGCGGCCAACTGGCAGGCATGATCGAACTGCGTATGGAACCCAGTGAAATGAGTTTTGGGTACACAGGCGCACGCGATCAATGGGGCAAAGGCTACATGACCGAAGCCGCACGCGCCGCCATTGAGTGGGCATTTCAACAGCCAAACATCCAACGCGTTTACGCCACCACGGACGTGGAAAATGTCCCTTCGCAGCGGGTGCTGGAAAAAGCAGGCATGCAGCGTGAAGGATTACTATTAAAAGAAAGCATCCACCCGAATATCAGCGACGAACCCCGCGATTGTTATCTGTACGCGATTGTGAAATGATCTTTGTGCTCAAATTACCTTAATAAAAAGAGAGAGGTCACAAGACTGTAGGGTGCTTTATAATACGGGGCGTTCAAATCAAGAAAACTGGAAACCATGTCACTACTTACTGTAAGTTCACTCATCAAATCGTACGGCGCCACGGATATTTTCGCGGGGCTATCTTTCACTGTCGATAAAGGCGCACGCATCGGGCTTGTGGGCCCGAACGGCGTTGGCAAAACAACCCTCCTCCGCATCCTTGTCGGCGAAGATCAAGCTTCCGGGGGCAGCGTATCCCGTACCCGCGGAGTCCGGATCGGGTATCTGTCACAAGAGGCAGATTTCAAAATGAGCGGCACGCTTTGGGATGCGTGTTATTCCGCTTTCGATGATCTCATCAAACAACAGGAAGAACTGCACCGTCTCGAAGACCTGATGGCCACCCAGCCTGAAGTGCTCGAAGAGTATGGAAAACTGCAGGAGGAATTTGAGCGGCGCGGCGGATACACTTATGCCACGCGCATCGAAACTGTGTTGACAGGGCTCGGATTTGGAAAAGAAGACTACACCCTATCTTTGGATCACCTC
>JAVBXV010000043.1 GCA_030824405.1 Anaerolineales bacterium
CTCGAAATGTATCTCTCCGATATTTATGTCGTCGCCACAAATCCAGCAGGCGTCCCAGCCCTCGCCCTGCCCTGCGGATTTTCAAAAGGCATGCCCGTCGGAATGCAGCTCATCGGCAAGCATTTAGACGAACAGACATTGTTCCAAGTCGGACATGCCTATCAACAGGAAACTGATTGGCACAAGCAACTTCCTGCCATTTGACGATAGACCATTGACCACATTGTCCATCGTCAACGGTCTATGGTCAACCATCCAACTACGAGACTAACCAACTATGTCACTAAAATACGAACCCGTCATCGGACTCGAAATCCACGCTGAGTTGCAGACCAACTCAAAAATGTTCTGCTCCTGCTCAGCGGATTATTCCAACGCGCCAGAACCGAACACATTTATTTGTCCCGTCTGCACGGGTTTGCCTGGCGCCATGCCTGTCCTCAACAAGAAGGCAATCGAACAAGCCACATTGGTTGGTTTGTCATTGAATTGCTCGATCAACGAATTCAATACTTTTGCGCGCAAAAATTATTTTTATCCCGACTTGCCCAAAGGCTATCAAATCTCGCAGTATGATCTGCCGATCGCATCCAAAGGTTGGCTGGATATTTTAGATGATACAGACTCCCCACAGCGTGTGGTCGTGCGCCGCGTGCATTTGGAAGAAGACACCGCCAAGTTATCTCACGAAAAAAATTACGCCCTCGTAGACTTCAACCGCGCAGGTGTGCCATTATTGGAAATTGTCTCCGAACCAGACATGCGCACCGTGGAAGCCGCGCTTTCGTACGCGACCAAAATTCGCGCCATCCTGCGCTATCTCGGCGTCAACTCTGGGGATATGGAAAAAGGTATTCTGCGCTTCGAGGCAAATATCTCCGTCAGACCGAGTGGCAGTTCCGAGTTTAGGACAAGAACCGAGATCAAGAATCTCAACAGTTTCCGCGCACTGACTCGCGCATCCGCGTATGAGATCGAACGTCAAATTAAAATCTATGAAGCTGGCGGCGAAGTGGTGCAGGAAACTTTAGGCTGGGACGAAGCGCGCGGCGTGACGGTTTCTCAGCGCGGCAAGGAAGACGCGCACGATTATCGCTACTTCCCCGAACCCGACCTGCCCCCGCTTCAACTCGACCGCGCGTGGATCGACTCGGTCAAGAGTCAACTGCCCGAATTGCCAGACGATAAAAAACGCCGCTTCATTTCGGACTTCAAACTGACTCCGTCCGAAGCGCATTTGCTTACCTCCGAGCAGACTCTTGCTAATTACTTCGAAAGCATTGTTGCAAAATCCAAGAGTACCGCAAAGACAATCCACTCGTGGATCGCGGGCGAGTTCATGCGCTACATGAATGACTCAGGATTGGCTATGGAAAGCATCACATTATCTGCCGAACAATTCGCGCAACTGATCGACATGGTCACAGATAAAACTCTCAGCGGAAATGCAGGCAAGGTCGTGCTCAATGAAATGCTAAAGAGCGGCGGCGACCCCGCGCAAATCGTCAAAGAGAAAAATCTCGCACAGGTTTCAGATACAGGTTTCATTCAGGAAGCCATTGAAAAAATCCTGAGCGATAACCCCAAGGAAGTGGAGCAATTCCTCGCTGGCAAAGAGACCATTGTCCAATGGCTGATGGGACAGGTCGCACGCGCCACAAAAGGCAAGGCGGACCCAAATGTGGCGAAAGAGTTGTTGGTAAAGGCGCTGGAAGAAAGAAGGAAGTAAATTGATTCGCGGATTGTTTCGGGGGAACAAAAATCCTGGAACGCATGAAAGTAACAAGATGAAACTGTGTTTGTAATCCAGGAGAAAATAATGCCTCGTATTAATTTTCTATTCGTACTAATAATTTTACTGACCGCATGTACCCCAAATGCGACTCTGGCACCTGTGCCAGCTGTTGCTTCATCTCCTGTTGTGATTGAGACTCCAACTATTATTCTTCCTACTCCTACAGCAGCACTGAGGGTACCCCCATTTAACAGTAAAGACATGGAGGCACTGATAGCCTCGGGATATAAGTGGGACCAGGAAGTTGGAAAGCTAATAAATCCATTTGGAAAAGAAATTGAATTGCCAGCGGAAGCAGCAGAGACTGTTGAAGTCATGGTTACGACCGTATTGGATTATGAAGGTAGGCCTTTTATTGCTCTTATTAAGACAGAGGATGGCGCAAGAAAGGTTTCATTGCCTGGGGGTGAATGGGAACCGATAATGGATCTTTCGGCTGGACGTGCGCTAGTTGACGCAAATGCGTTGGCGAATGAATTAAGTTTCTATAACTGGGGAACATATGAATTTATCACGCTAGATGCCATACCTGTTGTACCTCGTGAATCTGTGGAATCTGGATTACTTCGTGCCTCTAGGGCAATAAATGCCAGACCTATTCCGCCTGATGCTCCAACTCCTGACTGGACTTACTTACCAATTAATTCTCAGGCTGGAATTTGGGCATTCACTCAATATAGAACTAATAGTTTGGAGCTTGAGAATTATGCTGGTCCTGCTACCTTTCCAGGCAAAAAACCAATAGTATGGGAGACTGATGGAATGGTTCCATCAGATATTGTTCAATATACTGACGTGGATGGGAAAATTGTAATTAATACTGGATATCAGCTCAACTACAATGGTGACGTTCTGATATATCCAGCTGAGTTTACTGATGATTATGCTGACCCAAATGCAGCTTCTGGAAATTTTTTGAAACCCAAATGCTTTCAAGTAATCCAACATGGGAAGTTATGTTACCTATAGTAACTGATTCTTCATTTACGACACTATTACCCACCGAATTCCGAGCTTTAGTGAGTAAGTATAAAGGGCAGCCGATGGTATGGAGTGATGTCACTGGTCAATGGCCAGTTGGAGGTGAATTCCCCCAGATACAAAAGCAGAAGTATAGTAGGCTTATTCGTTACACTGAGGGTAGACAAATGGAATCGTATCTCAGGCCCTGGAATGATCCAATGTTTGCCCCCAAATATCCACCGCTTAATCCTTAACTGGGTGTTTCGAGTTACACATCCATGTAATCCTTGCATAGGTGCTGGTTGACTATTAGCGTTAGACTATTTTTATATATATACTGCACCACCTAATATTCAAGTAGCGGCCACTTGTTCTACTGGAGCTGATGGTAATTGTGCTGGATGTTGGCCTTGCAGTTAATTGTACGATTGTCTGTATAACACCTGATTATATTAATGATATGCAGATTTGACTTTATCCGTTGAGTTGGCCTGGTATTCCAACCTCTAATCCAGGCCCAACCCCAGATCTATCCGTATTCCGATAGTACTCCGACCGCTGTAGCTCTAAGCTTACCCGCAGATGGTACTGACTTATCTAATCTCCTTTTTGGTTGTGGAATATAAAGAATATCAATCAAGTATAATATTTACATAATGTCGTAGGGAGCACCAGAAAATCACTTCTATCGCTCAAGATGACATGATTTATAAAACTCTAAAACTCAAGGAACTAATCATGGCTGAATATATCAGCGTTTCAAAAATTTCAAATTACGTCGAAAAAGAAGTCACCATCAAGGGCTGGGTTTATAACCGCACCGATAAAGGCAAGTTGGTATTTTTGTTGATCCGCGACGGCTCAGGCTTCGTACAATGTGTCGCCTTCAAAGGTGACCTTGAACCCGAGGTCTTCGATCGGCTCGTGCGCCTGCCGCAAGAATCGTCTGTCATCATTACGGGTGTCGTCCGCGAGGATAAGCGCGCGCCTGGCATCCCTGGCGGATTTGAAGTCGGCGTGAAGCAGATCGAGATCGTGCAAGAAGCAGGCCTGGATTACCCCATGTCGCTCAAAGATCACGGCCCCGATTTCGCGCTCGACAATCGTCACTTATGGATTCGCATGCAGAGCCAATGGGCAATTCTGCGCATCCGCGCTACGGTGATGGCGGCCACCCGCGAATGGCTCGATAATAACGGCTTCGCCGAAATGAGCACCCCCATTCTCACGCCCGCCGCCGCCGAAGGCACCACCACCCTCTTTGAAACCGAATACTTCGATGAAGGCAAGGCCTATTTAGCGCAAACGGGTCAACTGTATAACGAAGCGAACATTTTCGCGTTTGGAAAAGTCTATTGCTTCGGTCCCACCTTTCGCGCGGAGAAATCCAAAACGCGCCGCCACTTAACTGAATTCTGGATGCTTGAACCTGAGATCGCTTTCTGCGATCTGGACGGTTTGATGGAAGTCGAAGAGCAGATGCTGACTCACATCATTCAACGCGTCCTGCGTGACCGTATGCCTGAGTTGAAATCCCTTGGGCGTGACATTTCCAAATTGGAAAAGATCGTCGGCCCCTTCCCGCGCATTTCCTATGATGATGCGGCGAAGATGATCGTAGAATTACGCGAGAAAGAAACTGACCCCGAAAAGAAAGCCTTGCTCGCCTTCGAATGGGGCATGGACTTTGGCGCGCCGCACGAAACCGCCATCACCAATCAATTTGAAACTCCTGTCTTTGTCTATGGCTATCCGAGCGCGGTCAAAGCCTTTTACATGGAACCGTGGCCAGACCGCCCCGAAGTCTGCAAGTCTGTGGATTTGCTCGCGCCAGAAGGCTACGGCGAAATCTGCGGCGGCTCCGAGCGCATGAGCGACCCCGAAAAATTACTGGCGCGCATCCGCAAAGAGAAATTGCCCGAGGATGCTTTCAAGTGGTATTTGGAACTCCGCAAATATGGCTCCGTTCCCCACTCAGGCTTCGGCATGGGCACGGAACGAGTCACCTCCTGGATCTGCGGCATCGAACACATCCGCGAGGCGATTGCCTTCCCACGCACGATCAAACGTGTGTATCCATAACCATGCAGACCTGACGGGTTCTAAAAACCTGTCAGGTCTTTTTTTATTTATCGTTTCGCCGTTTTATTCGTGGAGCACCTATGGCGCAAAAGAGCTTTTTACTGGAATTATTAGAAACAGCGGGGATATTCAATGACTAGTTTATTTATCTCCTACTCCCGCAAAGATATTGAATCTGCCCGCAAATTAACTGAAGCCTTTAAGGGTCAGAATCTGGATTTTTGGATCGACTGGGAAGGCATTCCACCCACTGTGGATTGGTGGAAGGAAATTGAACGAGGCATTGAAGAAGCTGGTATTTTTCTCTTTCTGATCAGCCCCGATTCTGCAAAATCCAAAGTATGCAAACAAGAAATCGACCATGCCATCAAGAACGGCAAAAGACTGATCCCGGTCATTGTTCGCGATATCAAAGCCGATGAAACCCCAGCGGAGTTGGGCCATTTGAATTGGATTTTCCTCCGCGAAAACGATGACTTTGATTCTGCATTTACCAAATTGATCACCGCCATTACAACAGATTTCGAATGGGTACAGGCACACCGTCAATTACAGATCAAAGCACTGGAATGGCAAAGGGGTAATTATGAAAACAGCTTCTTGTTACGGGGAAAAGAATTACAGGATGCCGAGCTTGAAATTTCCACAAATTCATCCAAGGAACCGCATCCTACAGATCTACAGCGCGAGTATGTTCTAAAGAGCAGACAGGTCTCCGATAAACAGCGAAGAAATACAACAACGATCGCAATTGCAGGTGTAATTGCATTGGCCGTACTGGCAGTCTATGGGTTTGTGCAAGCTGGGTTGGCAACAAAAAATGCGGTGGAGGCAAATAAGCAGGCTGCCACCGCCCAGGCCGCAAGTACACTTGCCTTCAACAACGCCGCGACAGCCGAAGCAAACGCCAATATTGCACTGGCCCGCCAACTTGCCGCGCAAGCAATATCCTTGCAGCAAAATGATTTACAGCTCTCCCTCCTATTAGGGGTTGAAGCCTATAACACGGCAGATACAACGCAAACTCGTTCCACACTACTATCCAACGTGAATAAACATTCTCGGTTACTCGGATTTCTGGGAACTCAAGGCGAGTCCACAGACGGCGCCAGTGTCTCGATCAGCCCGGATGGCAAGGTTGTGGCTGCCGCGGGTGTTAACCATTCGATCGTAATGTGGAGTATGGAAGACCAGCAGCCCATTGGAAAACCACTCATCGGACATACTTTGATTATTTCCAGTTTGTCATTCAACCCTGACGGAAAAATTTTAGCATCTGCAGGCCAGGATGGCACGATCATTTTATGGAACGCGACCACTCACGAACAAATCAATCAATTATTTTCTGATTATCGAATAATAGACAGCCTGGCATTCAGTCCAGATGGGAAACTTCTGGCAGCAGGCGGAAACGACGGCTTAATTGCTCTATGGAACATAGACACAGGGGAGTTAATTGGGAAACTGCAATCAGACAATTACTTGATAGGCCCCGAAGTAACTTTCAGTCCAAATGGAAAGTTGATTGCCTCAACATCAACCTCCTGCACGAACGAAGATACTGGCACCAAATGTCAATCCAAGATTATTTTATGGGATGCAGCCAGCTACAGTCCAATAGCAGATCTGCCAAGCAATGTAGCCCGCTTATGGGATATTTCTTTTAGTCCCGATAGTAAGTCTCTTGCGGCAGGCGGCGAAAATGGGGTCGTCATCTGGGACATAAGCTCTGACAATTTCACAATGAAGTTGATCGATCAAACCGAGGTACAAAGCTTGAGTTTCAGCCCGGATGGCAACATCCTTGCAACGGGCGGCCAAAGTATTACTCTTTGGGATCTAAATTCACAAGAAAAAATTGGACAGCCGCTCGTAGGGCATTCCTCGATCATAACAAGTTTGAAATTTAGCCCCGATGGCAAAAAATTAGTCTCAGGCGGGTGCAATTTTAATGCCATCACAAAGATCGAGTTATGTGACAAAGGTGAAGTAATGCTTTGGAGTGTAGAAAACTCCAGCCCAATCATCAGCCCTATTTTTTTCAAAAACAGCCAGAGTGTATACGAAATTGCAACAAGCCCATCGGGAGACCTGCTTTTGGTCAACGATCATGGGAATATGATTATATGGGATGTCGTTTTAAAGAAAAAAATAGGACAGCTAACAAAATGCAGCGATGACCAGTCATCAGGTCGCCTGATCGCGTTCAGCCCAAATGGAGCCTATATTGCCAGGCAGTGCAAATCAAACGAAATTATTTATGTCTGGGATACGTCTACTTCTCAAGTAGTTAATGAAATCTCGATTGACGAAGTAACCAACTTTGCGTTCAGCCCAAATAATGATCTGCTCGCAATCAGACAACAAGATCAGATAATTATTTGGGATTTATCGACCAACAAACCCAACAATTCCACATTATCTGTGGAAAGTGACAAGTGGAATTATCTCGTAGGGTTTAGCCCAGACGGAAAAACAATTGCAGCCAGCAGCTGCAATGCAGATCAACCAGACATTGGCTGCGAGCCCAAAATATTATTATGGGATGTCGCTTCATCACAACTTTTATATGAGCTGACTGTAAAAGGACGGGCGGGCATGATTCACGCATTTGCATTCAGCCCAGACGGAAATGTTCTTGCATCTGGCGGAGGCGGAAATGGGGTACAAGGCGGGGACAGCAGCATAATCATTTGGGATCTAGCAACAGGAAACCCAATTGGGCGGCCCCTAAAACCACTCACAGGCATAATCTTTGATGTAACAAGCCTTTCATTTAGCCCTGACAATAAAATGCTTGCTTCTAGTGATTTTTCCAGTGGGATTATTCTTTGGGACGTGATTACGCATCAGGTTATAGATCAATTTCAATCTGAAGTAGCCTTCGTTACTTTTAGCGCAAGCGGCAAAAATCTTCTGGTAGACACTTATGGCACGGTCAGTTTATGGGATCTGGATCCAGCTTCCTGGAGTGATATTTCGTGTGAACGTGCTGGACGCAATTTATCTGCAGAAGAATGGATGCAATATTTTACAAATACAGAATACCGTGCCACCTGTCCGCAGTGGCCGCTGGCACCTTAATTTAGTAATGAAATAAGGCTAACTTATTGGCGTTAATCACAAGAATCAAAAAGACCTTGCAGGTTGATACCCTGCAAGGTCTTTTTGATTTTCTAGTTAAGGGATCAACAATACCTGTCCCACTTTGATATTGTTGATATTCTTAATATCGTTCGCGCTTGCGATCGCGGCGACGGTGGTGCTATGCTTTACGGCAATTGCCGAAAGGCTGTCACCTGCTTTCACGATGTACGTCCGCTTGGGGGTGGCGGATGTTCCAGAACCGCCCGGCCCAGTTACTGGAGCGGGGGTGGAAGCGCTTTCCTGAGGGATGGCAACTGCCACAGGCACAGTCAATTTTCCGCCAGGGATAAGAAGCTGGGGATTCGCCATCACCAATTCACGAACTGTAACGCCGTAATCATTCGCAATTGATTCGAAGCTGTCGTTCTTTGTGATCGTGTGCGTCTTTGGCTTTTGATCGGGGATTTTCGCGCCTGCAAATTTATATAATTCTTCAAGCGTACCGTTGAAAAGATTCATATCAACAGAGGCGTTGATGCCGTTGACCACACCCTTGTCGCTGTATTGCCAGATGGCCCAGTTGAACCAGCCACGCGGCAAAAAGGGTTTCATGCCATCCACATATTGGTTGGGATACTGCGCCAGCCAAAGTGGATAATCCTTTGCCCAGGTCGGGGGTCCGCCGCCTGCTACAACAAGATAATCCTGTAAAAAGTATTGACCCGAATAGATGATCGGTTTTTTACCAAACGCGGCTTCAACACGATCGAGCCAGATCTTTACCGCTGGGACGATCTTGTCTTTTGTGACGCCATCATGTGTTTCAAGGTCGAGCACTGGGGGAAGTTCGCCGTCATCTTTCACAGAGCGAACATAATCAATAAAATAATCAGCCTGTTTTTTCGCATCCACATTGCAGCGGAAGAAGTGATATGCTCCGCGCAGAAGGCCTGCCGATTTCGCGCCAAACCAATTATCGTCAAATGTGGGGTCTTTGTAAGTGATGCCTTCGGTGGCTTTGGCGACAACGAAACGCTGTCCTGTTGCGCGCACTTTCGGCCAGTCAATGCCTGCATCCCAATAGGAAACATCAATACCTGGAACTGTCATCTTATGCTCCTCCATCAACGAATAAATTTATATGCAACAGGTAAAGCGTAGCACAAAACTTTTATAAAAGCAATCAAGTCTTTCCAAAAGTTACTGTGAAAAAATTAATATATGTCTACCATTGCACTTTAGAGTATGGTATAAGAATCATGCCCTTCTGTGTTCGTGATATTGCCTTCACGTTTTGAGCCAATACATATTAAAAGGGTCCTTAACTTAATAGAAATAACGCGATAGGCCTGAGCCAAGGCGGCGTTTCTAGGTAGGGACCCACCTGCACTTGCAGGTTCAAAACCTGGTAATACACGGCACATGCGGGGCACTTTGAAGCGGAGTCTTTGACTCCGCTTCAAGTTTTCAAGCCTGATGGGCCGCAGAATACGCTCCCTTATTTAGCACTTGACGAAGTGCTACCCTGCGTTTACAATCGCCGCCGTTAGCAAGGGGCAAAAAAATTCATGGAGATAAAGCGGCTGGGTCTTGATAAACCATCAACAAGATCACGAGGTGGAGGTTCTCCCGTACGCACGGGACGCTAATCACCCTCACGAAAGTGAGAGTGAGAAAATCGGATAGATCAGCGGATGCCTCTGAAGCCAGATCACTGGCTTCCTTCTCCCTTCCAAAGCAAGCGTTTTGAGATAAGGAGTTTAAAAAAACTCTGTTATCCGCCGAAAACCATACAGTGATGTGTGGGACAAGGCAAACGCAGTGAACAAGTGTATTGGTTAATTGTATTAACCAATGCTTGAGAAGCATTGGAAGGGCGTTTCTTTTTAATACCAGCGAGTATTGAAACAGGTATGCCCAGGCATACCTGTTTTGTTATTAATCGTTGGAAAGGCGAAAATGAGCAAGAATCGGGTCGTACCCACATGGCTTTCCAAATACAATCTCCAGCATCAGAAAGGAGATTGATATGACGACTATTGAACTTTCACAACACTATAGATTGATCGAACAAGCCATTGAGTATATTGAGGATAATCTGCAGCGCCAGCCAGAGTTGGAGGAGATCGCCGCAGCCGTTGGGTTGAGCGAATACCACTTCCAGCGCCTCTTCACTCACTGGACGGGTATCAGCCCCAAACGCTTCATGCAATTTCTGACAAAGGAAAATGCAAAAACACTGCTCAAGCAATCTGACAACCTGTTGGAGGCTACGCACAAGATCGGGCTTTCAAGCCTGGGACGTT
>JAVBXV010000395.1 GCA_030824405.1 Anaerolineales bacterium
TTGTGGACCAGATCCTCTGTGTCGTGGAGCATGATCTCTGCCAGTTTGAAGGCATCGTCCACATCGCCTTTGCGAATGAAGTAGAGCGTGCTGACGATGGCCGTGCGGCGCTCGGGCATCTCTTTGGATTTCGTCAATTTATATAAAACCTTGCGCGGTTTCTCGAACTCGAACAAGTATCCGCCAACTACATAAATTGCACTGCGGTCAACCAGGTCCCAGGTGTTGATGCGGTCATGGCGGCGGAGGTAGAGATCGAAGAGTTCTTTGCGGCGTGCTTCCGTTATTTTTTTACTGCGCGCCTGAAAATCCATGATGCTGACTGCGCCGACCCGCATTTCGTGGAACGGACTTTCAAGCATTGTTTCGACTTCATCGAGCGGCATGTCCATGAACTCTTTCGCGAGCGCGAAGACCTGCCCCATGCGGACGCCGAGAATGGCATCCTCTTCATTCGATGCAAGATGATCGTGAGATTTGGCAACCGTGGGGGAACGCAGCGCCTTTAATCGTTTGAGGAATACGTCTGCATTCATGGCTGGTCAACTGTCAGCTAACGAACAGGCTCGTAGCGCTGATACACCACACCCGTAGGAAGAGGCGTGGCTTCGATCAACTTCAAGTTGACTCGCATCCCATCTGGAAATAATTTTTTACCGCTGCCCAACACGAGCGGATACACATGCAAGGCATACTCATCCACAAGATCATTTTCGATCAGGGTGTGAGCCAGTACACTGCTGCCATCCAGAAGGATATTCAGGCCAGGTTGTTCTTTCAACTTGCGAATTTCTTCGACCACGTTCTTGCTGATGATGGTTGAATTTCGCCAAAGGGATGCGTCTTTCAAAGTGGTGGAGACAACGTATTTCTTTTTGCTTTTCATCACATCACCAAATGGGTCGCCTTCTGGCATGGGATCAAACGCGGCGCCGTGCCCCTGCCATGTGACCCGCCCCAGCAGCAACGCATCTGACTCGGTCATGGCTTGAAAGAAGTGATTGCCAATTTCATCGTGCCAGTAGGGATGCGTCCAGCCGCCGTGGACAAAACCAGCATCGGTATCTTCCTTTGAATCGCCAGGCGCTTGGATCACGCCATCCAGGGTAATGAACTCAGCAACAATAAGCTTTCTCATGGTTTCTCCTTTTTCTGTACTACCAATAAAATTGATCCAGACGATCACATCTTTGCGTATGTGCAACCATTTGGTTTTTTGAATTTTTACATTTTAGATTATTTGTTCTATTGAGTCAATACGCAATATAAAACTCCCGCCATACATGTGACGGGAGTTTTATATCTCTGTTGATTTTTTGGTCTCACTTCACTTCGAGCTGAATGACCACGCGATCACCCACTTTGAGATCTTCCGATTTTTGGACGCTCATGCGAATGGGCACAAGATAACGCCCCTCTTTAGGGAACAGGGACGTTTTCCATTCAGTTTCACCGATCTGCACGTGGACTGGGATGACTCCCCAGCCATAGGTAACGCTGGCGGAGATCGCTTTCAAATTACGGCTTGGCTCTTCGGGGACAGCAACGAAGAGAAAGGGAGCGGGTCCGCGCCAATAAAAAATTTCACCTTCGAATTCGATGATCATTGGCTCAGTATACTAAATACTCAGCAATATACATTAACAGACGGGTTAGGCTTCATCGCAACATGTACACGTCTTCGTTAAAGATGATGTATGTGGCAGAGTATTTGGATTTCTCGAAAGTGAGTACCTTTTCAACTAGGCGCGCCTTTAGCGTAGGCTCGAGAACGTCACCCCATGAAACAGACTGTTCCTGAATCACCAAAACATCGGTGCCTTTGCGATAACGCCGCTCCTTCTCCACTATTGCGTCAAGGATTCTACGGAGCCTCTCTTCCATAATTTCGAGCATATCTCGTGCGGGAGTTGCATAGGAACCAGTGTCCCGCAGTTGGTGACGAACCAAGTATCCACCCTCTCGCTCTAACGAGATAGTCACTTGAACTCGGATGATGGATCCATCGCTAATCCGAATCTCACCGTCGGGACCTTCGATTGCTAGAGGCGCGAGACGAAGCGCTTCAGCTTCAGGTAAATTTCGAGCCAGAAGAAGAAGCGGCCAAAACTCCTCAGGAATATCCTTGTTAATGCCGCGATCTCGCGAGTAAAAGCTGCGATCAGGATAGGTCTCGCGGTCATCGAAGAAGGATTGGACGATGATCTCCGCTGCATTGACAGACATCCACTGTTCTAAATCACTGCGCTTAATCATCATCATTCCTTTGTAGCATAACGGTTTATGTTCTTGGACTGTGACACTGGCGCGGATTCCGCTTGGGAGCAGAAAAAACTCGAAGCCAGAAAAATACTCAAAAATGCCGCAGAATCCCCAGCGTCCAGTGCACGCTTTGTTAGCCTGCGTTTTCATGGAGTTGGAATTCCTTGACGTGCATTTTCTAACGCCATTTTACACCATTCATTTGCAGGGTCTTGTTTTATGCCTTGTTCGAGGGATGCAATGGCTAATTCAAAATCTCCCGTTTTTGTATAGGTAATACCCTGAACGCAGAATGTGTATGATTTTTCAACCATTAAGTTATTGGATAAAGTAAGGGCTTTTTGATAATCAGCGATTGCTTGATTAAATTCTTTCGTATCTGCAAATGCATTACCACGCCAAGTATAGAAGTCAGCATAATCTGGGTTGATTTCAATCGCTTTGTTCAAATCTAAAAAAGCAAGTTCATAATTCTTTTGAGTAGTATAAATCACGCCACGATAGCCGTAAGCCTTGCTGTAATTAGGGTCAATTTCAATCGTTTTAGTGTAATCGGCAATAGCCAAGTTGGTATTGCCATGTGCATCATAAACTAAACCACGAGTAAAGTATGCTACTTGTATATTGGGGTTTAGTTCAATTGCCTTATTAAGACTTTCGATTGCCATATCGGAGTTTTCAAAAGTTGAATACGCTAATCCTAGACAATAATAGGCACTCCAATATTTACTTGCTAATTCGAGTGCTTTGTTACAGTCAGAAATGGCTAAATCACTTTGTCCTTGTTGAATGTATGCAAAGCCCCGCGAAAAGTACGCCGAAACATAATTAGGTTCAATTTCAATTGTTTCGCTGCAATAAGAAATTGCTTGCTCAAATTGTTGCTGTGCATTTGCGGATTGACACTGATTGGCTATTGCTTTCAATTTGCTGTTTAATATTAGTGCTAGTCTGTAACTAGCCATGCCCAATGCATTATTTTCTGCCGAATATTGAGCATTGCCAAATTCTATAAGGATACTTGAGAGGGGAGCACGCCACATATAAATCAAAAACAATAAACCTGCGATTGTTGCAACAAAAATCGTTTTCCCCTTTGATAGAAGAAAGAAAGTCGATGATTTGGGATTGGATTCTTGATTCATATTCTGTTTATTTGACCCTAATATGCTAGCAGGCTAATGGTTTGCGTTACTTGCGGGTGGGCGGGCGGAGATAAAACTCCAAGAGCAGGATTCTGTTCGGGTGTAGATAAAGCCTGAAAATGGCGACGAATCCCACCCGTCAAGTGCATGCTTTGTTGGGCGGTTTGGGCATTATTAGTAGGTCAAGGTGCCCAAACTGGTGACATATCATTGTAGGTGTTATTTGTTAATCGAATTTGGTTTTGACCATTTATGTCAACAATAAATATTTCATTGTCGCCATCGTTGGTAGATACGTACACAAGCCAATTTCCATCTGGTGACCATGATTGAGAAAACTCATTTGTTGAATTTGCAGTAACAGGTTTTGGGTCACTTCCATCTGATTTCATGATGTAAATATCCCAATCTCCACCATCGCGGTCTGTCTCAAACGAGATTGTCTTTCCATCTGGTGACCACCGAGGTCTACCATCATATCCTTTATTGTCTGTGAGTTTTTGAAGATTAGAACCGTCTTTATTCATTACATAAATCTCGCTATCTCCATCACGATCAGACGCAAATGCTATTTTTTCTCCATCTGGTGACCAAGCAGGTACCCATTCGGAATCAGGAGTTTTAGTGAGATTTACGAGGTTTTTTCCATCGTTTGACATTGTGTAAATATCGAAATTGCAATTTGATTGCGAAATCTTGCAATTTTCTGTAAATGAAGCCGTAATAAATTTTCCGTCTGGTGACCAGTCAGGATAATCAATTGCTGTATCTTTCTTATTCATTACTTCTTTTAGATTATCTCCGAACATATCTATTGTATAGAGTCCCCATCCATTATTTTTGTCAGAAATAAAGCCAACTTGATTTATGGCTGAAACGTAAGTCGGTGAAACATCATTTGCCGAGTTGTTGGTTAGCCGAAATATATTTTTGCTACTAATTTCAATCATGAGAATTTCAAAATTTCCTAATTCATCAGATTGATAAATGATTTTTCCTGAAGGGTAGGACTGCGATGATTTAGGTAATGATTGAGAACATGCAAGACTTAAAATAATCAGAAATAATGCCATTAATTTTGGGTAACTTCTTTTTTGCATATTTTGCTCCAAATTATTGCGGGATATTAAACCGCCCAACTATTGTTTACACGGAGTTATTTCTTAAAATCCCCTGTGCGGAATGTTATACAGAATTATTCTGTATAACTGACTATGTGTCCTAAATTATAAGCCACGTTTACGCCAATGCAACAAAAAAGCCCTCCCGTCATTCACTGACGAGAGGGCTTCACTATTCACTTTTCACTATTCACTATTCACTTACTTTTTCCCCATACAACTTGCGATGCACCACGCTCAACGCGCGCACTTGTTCTGCCGCGTGATACGAAGACCGGACCAGCGGATTCGACTCAACCCACTTGAAACCGATCTCCATGCCAAAGGCTTTCAGTTCGGCGAATTCTTCCATTGTGTAATAACGTTCCATGGCAAGGTGTTTCTTGCTGGGCTGCAAATACTGGCCGATGGTCAGAATGTCTACGCCCCAGGAGCGCTGATCGCGCATCACTTGTTTTACTTCGTCCATGGTTTCGCCAAGGCCGAGCATGATGCCGCTCTTGGTCAGCACTTCGGGGTCGAGCTTCTTCGCATTGGACAAGGTCGCCGCAGCCCATTCGTAATTATCCTGCGGCTGCACGGTCTTGAATAAACGCGGCACGGTTTCCACATTGTGATTCAAAATTTCAGGGCGTGCGTCCATGACGATCTTCAAGGCTTCGATACTGCCTTTGAAATCAGGGATCAATACTTCAATGGAACAGCCATGCGTCAATTCGCGGATGCGGCGAATGACCATTGCGAAGATCGGCGCGCCGCCATCACGGCGTTCATCGCGGTTCACAGAAGTGATGACCGCGTGTTTCAAGTCCATTGATTTCACAGCCTGCGCCACGCGTTCGGCTTCGCCCCAATCCATCAGTGCGGGCTTGCCGTGTTTGATATCGCAGAACGCGCAGGTACGTGTGCACACGTCCCCGAGCATGAGGAAGGTGGCCGTGCCGCTGCCCCAGCACTCGCCGAGGTTCGGACACATGGCTTCTTCGCACACAGTGTGCAATTCTTTTGAACGCATCAACACTTGCAGGCGTTCGAAGGTTTCACCCGAAGGCGCGCGCACTTTGATCCAATCTGGGCGGCGCAATGGGCGCGAATCTGTTTCGGGTTTAACTCTGTCTCTCGTAGGGGTAGCAGCCATAAGGTCCTCTTTTGATGCGTTACTTTTTCTTAACGATTAAACGTAATCCTCGTACTTCGACAACTTCGATGAAATCACCCTTACGGATAGGTTCCGAGTCTGCGGCTTTTTCTGCGCTCCACAGCTCACTCTCCACCTGAACCTGGCCCGCTTCATGGCTGAACATTTTAGCTGTTCCTGTTTTCCCAACCAGTGACTCCGCCCCAACTTCTATCGGACGGTGCTGCGCGCGCAGGGCGATCATCAGAATTCCAAAGGAGATCGCGCCCAGGAAAATGCCCATGCCGATCACCAGCGGAACAGACACGCGCTGGAATTGCGGCGTGCCCGGTGAGTTGAACAACACCAGCGCGCCCACGATAAAGGATGCAACGCCCGCGGTGGTCAACGCGCCATGTGTGGGCGCTTTGATATCCAGAATAAATAATACGAACGCAATGATCAGGAAGAGCAGACCAAACCAGTTGATCGACAGAACGCCCATGCCATACACCGCCAGCGTCAAACAGACCGCGCCGATGAAACCCGCCACCCAGCCGCCCGGTGAAGAAATTTCAATGAGAATGGCCTGCACACCAATGGCAAGTAAAAGGAACGCAATGTTCGGGTCGGTGAGCAACAACAGCAATTGTTCAATGAAACTGATTTCCAAACTTTGTGTCTGAATATCCACAGTGTTGAGTGTGCGGTCGCCAGCATCCATCTTCACGGTAAACCCGTTCAGTGATTGCAGCAGGTCTTCAGTATCGTCTGAAATAAAATCGATCAGTTTTGCGTCGAGCGCCTCTTTGGCAGTGACCGCTTTCGCGTCATCGATCATCGCTTCCGCAAGCTGTGTGGCCTGCGTGCCGCGATCTTCCACCAAAGAACGTGCGCGCGCTTTGAGAATTTCCTTAACCTTCTTCTCCAACGTGGACTGAATGTCCGAACCGTTCGAGTCGATCGGGCTGGCCGCGCCAATCGCGGTCTTGGGAGCCATCGCAGAAGCATGCCCCGCCATCGTGATCAACGCGCCCGCGCTGCCCGCGATCGCATCATTGGGTGAAACATACACCACCACAGGCACTTCGCTGGCGCGCATCGCCTGGATGATCTCCAGCATGGTTTCCACACTTCCGCCGGGCGTGTTCAATTGAATAATGAGCACTTCGGCGTTGCGCTGTTCGGCGGTCTTTACGCCACGCTCAAAATATTCCAGCATGGGTGGCATGATCGGTCCATTGGCGGTCATCACAATGGCAAGTGGTTTTTCACCTTGCGCGAAGACAGTTTGAAATGCCGCGAGCAGGATCAAAAGTAAGAAGGTAATGCGGGTAAGTTTCATATTTGTTTCCAGTGTTGCCGATTATTATAATGGTTAAGGAGGAACTTATGACCGACACTAAGCAAACCTTCACGTTACGTCTTATCGTTCAATTACTGCTGGTCATTTTTGCCGCGCCGTTCATCCCGATGATCATTTCACATCAATGGGGTTGGTGGCAGGCCTGGGCGTATGCCATTGCCAGTATGCTGGCTTTCATCATCAGCCGCATCATCGTCAATCGCATCCATCCAGATCTGATCAAGGAACGCGTCCGCTTCATGCAGGCCGAAGACACGAAACCCTGGGATAAAGTCCTCGCGCCCCTGCTTGGCATTGGCTCCATTCTGATTCTAGTCGTTGCAGGGTTGGATAAATATTACCTGTGGACTCGCGCTTCCAACTTAACCGTCAACCTGATTGCGCTGACAGGCATTGTCCTCGGCTACGGCTTCTCCTCCTGGGCGCTGATCGAGAATCGATTCTTCTCAGGCACCGTCCGCATTCAAACCGAACGCGGACATCATGTGATCGTCACAGGTCCATACAAAATTATGCGTCACCCCGGCTACGCAGGCGGCCTGCTCGGGTACATTTGCATTCCCCTCTTACTGGATTCGCTCTGGGCGTTCATTCCCGCCATTTTATTAATGGTCGTTATGATCGTCCGCACAGCATTGGAAGATAAAACCCTGCAGGCAGAACTCCCCGGCTACAAAGAGTATGCACAAAAAACACGCTACCGTCTCTTCCCCGGGGTTTGGTAATTCTTCGAGATAGGAAAACAAAAAAGTCTGGCGTAGAGTACGCCAGACTTTTTATTTATTTTAGAACAACCCTTCAAGATATTGCCTTGTGCGTTCATGCTTGGGATTCGTAAATACTTCCTTGGCAGGTCCCGCTTCGATGACTTCACCGAGATACATGTAGATGACATAGTCCGCGAGGCGTTTGGCCTGACGCAAGGTATGCGTCACGATCACAGTTGTATATTGCTTCTTAAGATCGAGCAAACGGCTTTCAATGTTTTGCGATGAGATCGGGTCGAGTGCAGAGGTCGGTTCGTCGCCGAGGATAATTTCGGGTTCAACGGCCAGGCCGCGGGCAAGGCAGAGGCGCTGCTGTTGTCCAATGGAGAGACTGGTGGCGGGTTCATGCAATCGTTTTTGCACTTCCTCCCACAGACCTGCAACTTCAAGATAATAGCGTACTGCGGCTTTATATTCCTTGCGGTCTTTCTTCATCTTGTGAATGTGCATGCCGTAGGCAATGTTGTCGTAAATGGACATGGGCAATGGCGAGGGGCGTTGTGCCAGCAGGCCAACCGCCTTGCGCACTTCGGTCACGTCCACATCTGCATCGTAAATATTTTTTCCGTCCACGAGCACTTCGCCCGTGATCTGTGCGCCATCCAGTAATTCAAGAAAACGGTTAAAGGTTTTCAAGAGTGTGGTCTTGCCGCATCCCGAAGGCCCCATGATGACGGTGATCTGATTCTTGGGGATCTCGATGTTGATGTCTTTCAAGGCATGCTGTTTACCATAATAGACATTGAGATTTTTTACTTGAATATGTGAGTCCATATTTGCTCCTATGTCATTGCGAGGAAGGTGTTCTTGCGGCTCGCAATAACATGACTACTTGACTGAATATCTATTCAACCTTGAAGACAGCCAGCGTGAGCCGAGGCTGACCACAAGAACAATGATCGTTAATATCAACGCAGCTGCATACCCGCGTTGCTGTACTTCAGGGTAGGGAGAGCCAAGTTGAAAAAACACAGCCAGCGGCAATGACGCAGTTGGGCGCATCAACGAAGTGGGGATGCGGTCTGTGTACCCTGCGGTAAATAGAACAGAAGCCGCGTCTCCAATGCCGCGCCCGAAAGCCAGCAAAATGGCAGTCACAATGCCAGGCAGCATTTGCCGCGTAACCACGTGCAGAGCAACTTCAAATTTTGTGGAGCCCAATGCAAATGCCGCAAGTTCCAAATCCACGGGCATGCGGCGGATGACTTCGTCCATGGCGCGGGTCATGATTGGGAGTTCGATCAAGGCGAGGACAATGATGCCTGCCAGCAAGGAAGCACGCATGCCAAAAATGATCATCAACGAAAAACCGAACGCGCCATACACCACGGAGGGGATGCCCCACAAAATATCCAAAGAAAGGCGCACGTAATCACCCCAGGCTGAATCGCCGAGATAGGCTTTGAGATACAGCGCGATCGGCAGGCTGATCACGATGGCGAGCAAGGTTCCGCCCGCCGCCAGATAGGCCGAGCCAATGATGGCGTTGAGAATGCCGCCGTCTTTGCCCATGTAATATCCGCCCTGGGGAACTTGTGAAACCATCTCCCATGAAAGGGCGGGCAGGCCGCGCGAGATGATGGTCCACAGGATGAGGCCCAACGCGCCTGTCACGATCACCAACGCGATACGCATGATGGTCTTCATGAACAACTCAACCAGATGCCGTCTTTGGAAATATTTTTTCTTCATCTTCATGTTCATGTTTATGCCCATTTTCGCCTCAACATTCTTCGCAGAACCATTGTGGAGAGGATATTAAAGATCAGGATGACCACCAATAAAACAAGCGCCGCACCGAGCAGAGCCGCATCATACAACGGGATGGACATCATCTCGCCGTAATTATTTGCGATCAACGCGGGCAGCGGATAAGCCGAGTCAAATACGGAAGTGGGAACATTCGGAACGTTGCCCACCACCATCAACACCGCGATGGTTTCGCCGAGCGCACGGGATGCGCCCAACACAACGGCGGCGAGAATGCCGGGAGCCACTTGCGGCAGAACAATATTGCGAATGGTCTGCCATTGAGTGGCGCCAACCGCGAGAGATGCGTGTCTCAGATCATGCGGAACTGTGGAGAAGATTTCATAGATCACGGAAATAATGAGTGGCGAGATCATCACCGCCAGCACAATTCCCGCAGAGAGAATGCCGAACCCTGTCGGTTGGGTGACACTGAAGATCGAAACAGAACCAAACCAACGATCAGAAAGAGGCGCGAGTACGTCATCCACGAACGGGACGATGGCTAACAATCCCCAGACGCCATACACAACGGGAGGGATCGCCGCCAGCAGATCCAAAATGGGTTTGGCAAGTGAACGTATGCGGGAGTGGGCGTATTCGGCAAGATAAATGGAAACGAGCAAACATGCGGGCACAGAAAGGATCACG
>JAVBXV010000433.1 GCA_030824405.1 Anaerolineales bacterium
GAAAAATCAGATTACAGCATTACGGCAAGTCGTCTGGAATCAAATACTGTCAAATCGGTTCGCCGTGTGGAAGGGGTGGCGGATGCGGGCCCGATCTATACTTCCAACTCTGAGATCGTGTCCCTGCCAGAGCCGCTGAAAATATCCATGCTGGGTGTCGAAGCAGAACGACCAGGCATGCCTCCGCTTTTGGAGGGACGTTATTTCCGTGGTGGTGAAGCGCGTGAGGCCGTGATGGATATGAGCGTTGCCGAGCGTTCAGGCTTGAAAATTGGCGATGAAATTGAACTCCGCTCCACGCAAGGTACAGAGGATCAATTCTATACTTTGAAGATCGTTGGGCTTGTGGATGAGCAGGCTTATTTCTTTCAGCCGACGATCTTTGTCCCTGCCGCAACATGGGAATTGGTTCGTCCTCAATCTGATTCGGAATTGAACAGCAATACTCCTTATCCGAACATTATTGCCGTCAAGTTGACTGACCCTGCCCAGACGGAGGAAGTAAGACTTCGCCTGCAAAATGAAGTTGCCAATATTGAAGTGGCAGATATCGAGACCACGATCAATAATATCCCTGGCTACACCGCCCAGCAGGGTACAGTACAAACCCAGGGATTCTTTACCCTCCTGATCGGTATTCTCGTGATCGGCGGCTTTTTCCAAATTCAAATTTTGCAGAAGGTTCCGCAGATTGGTGTGTTGAAAGCCATTGGCTCCTCCAATTTTGTAGTTGGTTTCTCGGCTGTGATCCAGATCATCATTGTGACAGCTATTGGAGTTGGGATCGGCGTAGCGATGACCTATCTCTTCTCTCTCGTTCTGCCTTCAGCCATTCCACTTGAATTCAATGGAACCCGTTCGGTTTTTGCGGTCATCCTGCTTTTGCTGATCGGCCCCTTTGGCGGATTGGTATCCATCATTTACGCGGTTCGGATCGAGCCGCTCAAAGCACTCAGGTTAGGTTAAGATGTCAAATGTAGCTCTTGAAGTTCGTGATTTGGTAAAAACATTTTCGCTGGATGGTACAACCATCAATGCAGTCGATCATGTCTCATTTCAGGTTAAGTCTGGTGAATTTGTGGCATTGGTGGGGCCAAGTGGTTCAGGGAAGACCACTATGTTATCCATTCTTGCCGCCCTGCTTACTCCCTCCAGTGGACAGATCTTGATCGATGGGCAGGATCTTGCAAGCATGAATGAAAAACAGCGCGTGAAATTGCGCCGTGAGAAGATTGGTTTTACATTCCAGTCCAATAACTTAATTCCATTTTTGTCTGCACGTGAAAATGTTGAATTCATGCTTCGCTTGAATGGCAAACTCGACCATGCAAGCCGAATTCGTTCTGATGAATTGCTTGCCCGTTTGGGATTATCTGACCGTTTACATAATCTTCCCGCTCAAATGTCTGGCGGTCAACAGCAGCGTGTTGCAATTGCCCGTGCGCTGATCCACAACCCCGCTGTGGTGCTGGCGGATGAACCGACTGCATCTTTGGATACCGAACGCGCGTTTCAGGTGGTGGAAACTTTCGCAAACCTGATCCATGAAAATGGACGCGCTGGCATTATCGTAACGCATGATTTGCGCATGTGTCAGTATGTGGACCGTGTTTTGCAAATGCAGGACGGAAAGCTTGTGCGTGTTTACGAACATAAAGACGAGATTATGGAACTCGTGCGCGGGAATATTCATTAGTCTTACGCATCTGAATCATAATTCAATAAAAATACCCGCTGAATTCAGCGGGTATTTTTATTGTTCGGTCAACAGCTTTTTTGTTTCCGTTATATCGTATGTTGCATGGCAGGATGTGAAAAGTATCAGCGCCGTTGAAAGATTTGACCTGCGCGCCTCTCCTTCAGAATGTATTCCCAGTATTTTCCAGGCATGTGCTTCATTCCACGGCATCGAAAGGGACTGTGATGCCTGGACGCTGGATTGCCAATCCTTGAGCGCCGCTTCATGCTTGCCGTTCATCCATTTTTGCAAGCCCTGATAATACAACAGAGCAGGTTCTCCGATCAGGAAAGCGCGTTTGTATTTCTTTAGCAGTTTGATAAGAACAGCAACTGTTTTTCTGATCTCATTCGTAGTGCGCCAGCCAGGGACATCAAAGGTCTTACCCTGCTCCCACGCTTCAAAAGTGACCTGTGCCAGTGTTTGGTAGGATACCAATAATGAATACACCTGCGGAGGCAGTGAATGTAAGATCGACAGGGTTTCGGCAAAGTTTTTAAGGGCCTGTTCTTCCCTGCCCATTCGCCAATTTGCCATTCCGCGGATGGTGTTCAGATGTGCGATGTTAATGGGAGTTGGGTCAAGCTTTTCGCTGTTTTGTGTATTGTGAATGGCTTGTTCAAATTCACCGCGAATAATTTGTAAAAATGATTGTCCGTACGTGGCCCATGTTAAGTGTAAATTATTGCCAGATCTTTTTGCCTGTGCCAGCAAATTGTCGTAATAATTCTGGCTGATCTCAAAGTCACCACCCTGATAATAGGTAAGACCTGCCAGCACTGTGTCTGCATCTCCCTCAAGGCGGCCATCTGATGCGCTTAAGGCCAGTTCTTTGGCTTTCAACAATGCGGTTCGAGATGCGTCCCAGTCTCCCACGCCAAGTTTATAGGTTCCGACCGCAAGATATGTCCACATTTGTGAGCGCGGATTGTCCACTTGCGCGGAGGCGTGCATTGCTTTTTCTGCGTAGTGTTTTGCAAGCTCATGGTTGGGGATGAAGCCCATAATGGCGCTCGCGGTTCCCAATGCCCATACACGCGCAGGAGACATACTGCCGCCATCTTCGGAAAGATTTAAACTTCCCAGCGTGTGATAAAGCATAGGCAGGCTTTCCAATTTCATGTAATTCACATGTCCCAAATGTGTATACGTTTGGGCTACTTCCTGAAGTTCAGCATCCTTGCTTTGCAATCTGCCGATGAAAATTCGAGGGAAGCGGCGATGCAGGTTTTGGATGAACCATTGCTGGATCAAACCGAAAACGAATCCAGTGGCTGTAAGCGGACTTGGATGTTTAAGGATGGTGACGGCTTCACGGAAGGATTCGCGCGCAGCATCCATATCTCCCAGCCCCATCTGCGCTTCACCAATGGACCGAAGCCAGTATGCCTGTTTCAGCGGCGATACATTCGCGTTTGGATTGGCATTCGCTTTTTCATGTGCCTGCGAGAAGAATTGAATCGCTTCACGATAGGTGCCGTTTCGAAACGCCATCTCTCCTGATTTTTCAAGATATTCGATCGCTTTTTGCGGTACATCTGCCTGCTTCCAGTGGTGAGCCAAAACAGGATAATAAGTGACGATATCCCGCATGAACGAACCTTCATACCATTCTGCCATGGCGCGATGCAGGGAGCGTCTCTGCGAGAACAGCAGCAGGTTGTAGGCTACTTCCTGCGTGATGATGTGCTTGAACAGATACGATACTTCTGGGTCTGGTGTGTCAAGAATGGTCAATCCCTGATTTTCGAGATTGGTCAAATATTCGGGCAGGGCTTCCAGTTCAGATTTGATCGGGTAGATGGCAGATAACTCATGCAGGGCAAATACACGCCCAATGACAGAGGCAACTTTCAGCGTGAGTTGATGCGATGGCGCCATTTTGTCGATGCGGCTGGTGATGACTCCCGCGAGTGAGTCTGGCAGGTTGAGTTCATCCAGAGTTCCTGCGCTTGAGGTGATATGGCATTCATTATTTTTGATCTCAATGAAGCCGCCATCGCGCAGGGCGTAGGCGAGTTCTTCGCTGTAAAAAGGATGTCCCTCGGCCTTGTTGCGGATGAAGGATACAAGCTCGTCTGGTAATTTTTTTACATTTAATCTTTGGAGCAGCAGAGTTTCGATATCCAGGTTGCCGAGCGGGAGCAGAGACAGGGAGCGCGTCAGCGGCATGCCCTGCAATTGAGAAAATTCGATCGGCGCCATGATGCCCATGGGGCGCGTGGTGATCACGATCAGCAGGGGAGTGACCTGCTGTGCCGCATAACTTAACAAAGCCCACGATCCTGAATCCAGCCAGTGCACATCTTCGATCACCAGAACGGCAGGCTTCTGGCTTGCAATTTGCAGGAGGCGTTCCGTGATCAATTGATGCATGGCATTTGCGCGTGCATCTCCAATAATATTTTTTGTACTTTCGGTATCAGGAATTATAAAAGGTAGCACTGCACTGAGCAGGGGCGCGCGTTCCTTAAGATCTTCATCTTCACAGAACGATTTTTCGAAACTATTTTTTTGTTCCGAAGTGCTTTCCTGTTCATCAATTTCGAATATCTTTGCCGCGATATTTTTCCATACGTGATACGGCGTGTTTTGTTCTATCGCTTCTCCGAGGCCAAGAAAAACATTTACATTCATTGCCTCTGCCTGGCGGAACAACTCTTCCACCAAACGCGATTTCCCCAACCCAGCTTCGCCTTCGATAATGACCACTCGGCTTTCCCTGGTGATCAGCGCGCGCAATGCTTCAGCCAATGCAAAGCGTTCATTTTCGCGCCCGATCATATCTGTCAGCGCGATCTGGCTCATATCTTTTGCGTGGCGCGCTTGCGGCACGAATACGGCCACAGGCTGTGCCTTGCCGCGAACATTGATCGGATACAACGCTGTAAAATCGACGCGGCCTTTTGCGGCATCATGTGTGCTTAGGTCGCATAGAATATATACGGGGCTTCCATCAGGTGCGAGCATTCCAGCAGAAGCCGCATGCATTAACCGCGCCGCCAAATTTACCGCATCACCATTGATCGTATATTCCCTGCGCGTTTCATTTCCGATCACGCCGCAGAACATGCGTCCCGTGGCAACGCCAATATAACAATTAAAACCGAGTTCGGTGATCGTTGTAATAATATCTTGTGCGGCCAGCACGCCGCGCAACGGGTCATCTTCATGCGAGAAGGGCGGCAGGCCGAAAGCCGCCAAAAGCGAAACGCCCTTTTCGTCCACGGCAATTTTATTTACACTGCCTTCATAACGATAGATCGCACTTTGCAGGATCTGCGCCAGCTTTTGCGCAAGGTCTCTATCCGTGCCACGCGTCATTTCAGGAATGTTGATGAAAAGAGTTGTCACACGGCGCAGTTCCGCCAGCCAGTCAGACTGGCCTGCATCAATACGTTTTGCAATTGCACCGGGGATGTAGGATCTTAATGCGGGGATGCTATTTTCTTCGAGATTGAAGAAGTGCTGCGCTTCCTGCTTAACCTTGGAGCTGATACTGTTCAACAACACATACCCATCTTGAACAGAATCTCCCGAAGCATGCACCTTTAGCTTTTCCCAAGCCTCAGGCGAAGCAATGATCTGGCCAGGCTTCAGCGGAGTTTGTGCCTTTCCCACCTGATCGATGGCATCTCCAGTGACAACCACTTCCCAGCGGTTGAATACGCCGCCCAACCCAGTTAAGGCCAGTTGACCCGCCGCGAGAGCAATTCTTGTGGAAAGTGCACGATCTCCCACACGAAAGTTTTCCAGTTTTTTACGAGCTTCCAATGCAGTTTGTGCTGCACGTAATGTTGCTTCTTCAAGGTTTTCGTTTTCCCAAATGACCAGCAAGCCGTCACCTGCGAATTTAATAATATCCCCGCCATACATTTTGATGATCTTGATCCATTGACCGTAGAAGTCGTTCAGAACCGCGGAAATATCCTCCGCACCCGAAGGGCCGCGTGCTGCGAATTGTTCTGTCAGAGCGGTAAACCCTGAAATATCCACGAATAGCACAGCCGCCAGGTAGTTTTCGATAAACGGCTTGTTTGGAGGCGTCGGGTCATTCACGATCCTCTTTTGGAGAATATCCGGGATATAACTTCTAAGGGTATGAATTAAAGATAAGGCCATGGAGAGAATTAATCCTCAAGGAGCAACGAATAACTGGCCTATTATATCGTAGTAACCTCTTTACCTATTGTGAAAGAATGCGTCCATTACAGGGGCAATGTTGACGGGAATGTCCTCGTTCCAGGCTCCACCGTCGATCACTTCACCTGTTGGCTTTCCCTGCTCATCCAACTTAAAGTAGACGGGGATTGCCTCGAATGAGAAATTTTCAACTTTGCCATTGTCCCAGCCCCATTCATCCACGTCGAGTTTGATGATATAGGTTCCATCGTATGCTTCGAGCATCAATTGGTTTTTCTCTTCCAGATGTTGTCTGATCGCCAGACAGGGCGGACACCAATCCGCGTCAAATTCAACGACGGGTAAAAGACCTGCCGCGATCGCTCTTGTTGTTTCTTCTGCGAGCATCTCTTCGAGACTTACATTCCCAGGCTGCAAGCGGACTTCAACATACCCGACCAGCTTGTTGTTTGTGGACGTATCAGGCCCAGCTTCAGGTTGTTGTGCAGCGGTTGGAGCAGACAATGCCGCTGTTGAAGCAGGTAATGCCACTGTTGGTTCTGCCTGTACAGGGAACAAAGCATTACAGGACAGAATAAATGCGGTTGCAAGTATGAGAAGAAATTTTTTATTCATTTTTACCCTCCATCATTGTATTGGGATGCGTACGGGAATAATTTTATCGATCACGGGAGCTCTACAGCCTGTATCACTGCAAGCCATGTATGTAACGCTGATCTCATCGTCTACCCAATCATTTCCTTCAGGTAACGTGATCGGCAGAGTCAACGTTACTTCGCCCGCTGGATACACCAGCAGATCTTTCGGTTCAAAGGCGGGAATTTGTGCCGCAATACTTTCTGATAGTTTCCCCGCCGCTTTCATCTGGCTTTGAGCAGTCAGTTCGAGAAGTGTGGGTCTGCCAAGCCCATCCACGCCGTTGCGCGGAATGTCTTTGCTGTACAGATGCAGGCTGGCGTCTTGCGGGGTGAAAGTTGCCAGCAGAAGCGCTTGTCCATTTTTATCGCTGCTGATCGAGATGGTGACTTCAACTTTATTTTCAATGAAGGTTGCAAGTTCGTGAGTTTGATCTGTGGATGATGTGTTTTGGCAGGCTGTTGTGCTGAAGAGAAAGATTGCCATAAAAAACAGGATAATTTTGGACGTGTATTTCATGCGTCAAAGTATAATGCGATTTGACCTTAAGCGAAAAACAGTCCCAAATCTTATTTGATTTGGGACTGTTTTTCGCTTTGATACTCTATTTCACATTGACCAATTCAGCGTGGATGAGGCGGCGCAGGCGATAGGTGGTGTTTCTAACTTGCTACTATCTTATCTTTACGCGGTTTCCAAATAACGGGTGATCTCGTAATCGGTCACGCGCAGACGGAAGTCGTCGGCCTCTTCGAGCTTGGCACGCATGTAGGCTTCGTAGAGTGTGGAGCCAAGAGCAGATTTCAAAACTTCGTCCTTGCTGAGTTCGCTCAAGGATTCTCCCAGAGAGCCAGGCAATTCTGTCACGCCCAGCTTGGTGCGTTCTTCCTTGTCGAGGTGATACAGGTTGATGTTGTTAAGCGACTTGGGTGCAGTGAGATTTTTCTCAATGCCATCGAGTGCGGCGGCGAGCATCACTGTGAAAGCGAGGTACGGATTGCAGGAAGGATCGGGGAAACGCAATTCAGCACGGACAGCCTTGTCACGTCCTTCGGTGTAGCGCGGAATGCGGACCAACGCCGAACGGTTCTGTTGAGCCCAACCAATGTACACAGGTGCTTCATAGCCTGGCACCAAACGTTTGTACGAATTCACGGTCGGGGCAACCACACCAGCCAAAGCGCGCGCATGTTCCAACTGGCCCGCAATGAATGAATAGGCCAAAGGTGAAAGGTGAGCGGAATCCTTCGCATCGAAGAACAGGTTGGCTCCCGTTTTGATATCGAAGAGGGATTGGTGGCAGTGCATGCCAGAGCCATTAATGCCGTATACAGGCTTGGGCATGAATGAAGCGGTCAGCCCGTGTTGTGCGGCGATCGCTTTCACGGTGTACTTCAAAGTCAAAACATTATCTGCAGCTTTGAGCGCATCTGAAAAACGGAAATCAATTTCGTGCTGGCCCAATGCAACTTCGTGATGGCCCACTTCCACATCGAGTCCCATTGCGTCAAGCGCATCCATCAACGCGGTGCGGACAACCACAGCTTCATCGAAGGATGAGAAATCAAAGTAACCGCCCGTATCGTGGGGGACGGGGTGAACGCCATTGCTTCCATTGGCGGCTTTGAAAAGGAAGAACTCGGGTTCTGCTCCAATGTTCAATCTCCAGCCACGGTCGGCAATTTTTTTCAAAATGCGCTTCAACGCGCCGCGTGGATCTCCTTCAAATGGGTCACCATCTGGGGTGTGAATATCGCAGAAAACGCGCGCGCGTTTTGAATCTTCAGTTGACCATGGCAACACCGCATAGGTATCAGGATCGACCTTGAGGCGCATGTCACTTTCTTGAATGCGCGCGAAACCTTCCACTGACGAACCATCGAACCAGGCGCCATCCGTAAGCACATCTTCCAAATGACGAATGGGCATATCCAAACTCTTGACTGCGCCCATCACATCGGTGAATTGCAATGAGATGAACTTAACCTTGTCCTCTTTTACGCGCTTGAGTAAATCTTTTCCGTCCATTTTATTTCTCCTTTTCATTTTGATTCTGGAGCCCTGAGATATGCTCCAATGTTAAATAATGCCAGACAACATTCAGATGTTTTTTACTGCGAGCTATTTTCATTAACCTCCTGCGCTTCTTTCTTAACCTGAGGCTTGCTTCTGCTATTAATGAACATGACCGACCCGATGATGATCGCTGCTGCCACCCAAATGCGCGGCTCCAGCGGTTCGTCGCCGATCCAATTACCAAGTAAGACTGCCACGATCGGGTTGACATATGCATATGTGGCCACCAGTGAGATCGGCGCGTTTTGCAATAACCAGCCATAAGAAACGAACCCGATCAACGAACCCGCAAGGATAAGATATGACAACCCATAGAGTGAGCGGGCAGATACGGCTGTAATATCCCAGCCATTCAATTCACCCGTTAATAACGAAACAATGAACAAACTGATACTGCCCATCAACATCTGCGCGCCTGTATTCATCAACGACGATTTTGGCAGGTCGGCCGTTTTGCTGAAGATGGAACCAGTTGCCCAGAATAAACATGCGAACAGCAGTGCCACCACGCCGAAAGGATTAAGCTTTGTTGCGCTTCCTGAAATTTCAGCTGGCCCCACGAGGATGAAGATACCCACAAAGCCGATCAGCAGCCCGACGATTGCCTGCCAATTGGGTTTGACCCCATTGGGTCGGATGGCTTCGGCAACCACGAGGAACATCGGCACGGAGCCAATGATCAACGCCGCCACACCCGAAGGAATGACCTGTTCAGCCCATGCCACCAGTCCATTGCCGCCGAGCAGAAGCAGGGAGCCAATGATCGCGGTGGAGAGCCATTGCTTGCGGGTAGGCATGGCCTGCCCAGCAGACCGCTGCCAAATGACCAATATCATACCTGATATGAGAAACCGAATCGCGGCATGAAAAAATGGCGGGATGGTCTCAATTGAGATTTTGATTCCCAGGTAGGTTGAACCCCAAACAATGTATAACGCTAATAAAGGTAACCAGATCTTAGTTTTCATTTTTTTCCTTGATACAGATCGCGTCTACGCGTGACCTGTGCTAAATTCTCTTGCCAATATTACTTTCTTTCGGGCAGAGCCATATAGATAATTTCCAAAATCGCCGCTCTTGCGGATCACGCGGTGGCATGGGATCAAATATGCAATTGGGTTGTGTCCCACTGCCGAGCCAACCGCACGCACTGACCTTGGGTTGCCGATCTGCGCGGCGATATGTTCGTACGTGGTCACTGCGCCAGATGGGATGTTGAGCAATGCTTCCCAAACTTTGATCTGGAAATTCGTCCCGCGAAGATGAAGCTTGAGCGGCGAATCAGTTTCCAGCCTTGTAGTGAGGCGAGTCGACATATCAGAGAAGATGCGCGTAACCAGTGGTGCCGTGGATTTGTAATCCTCGATCATCTCTGCCTGCTTCCAATCCGCAACCAGGTTGTCAATCGCCTTGCCTTCGCTGTCATCTACAAAACTCAAGTTGCAAATGCCACGCTCGGTCGTGGCGATGAGGCACTTCCCAAAAGGGGAGAGATGAATG
>JAVBXV010000317.1 GCA_030824405.1 Anaerolineales bacterium
CGCGGGCAGAGTTTCGGGGGAAAGTTTTTCGACCTGCCCAAGCCAGGGACGTTTGGCGCGATGCGGAGAGACGAGCACCCATTCACCTGTGAGGGCATTAAAACGGCGATGCGGATTATTTAGCATGGTGATTTCCTTTCAAAATATTATAAGGCTCGATCCCATTTCAAGTGGGGGATGGGAAAATCTCAACCACATTTTTTATTTCATGTATTTCGAAGCCAGCAGATCATTCCACGTTTCAAACCACGGCACACCCGCCTGTTCAAAAGCAGATGCTTTTGCGGCGTGTCCCGAAGTCAGCCCAAGCGCGTTGACGTTGATACTAAAGCCTGCTTGTTGCAAAATCTCACCTGCGGCGCGCACAGAGCGAACCCCGCCCATCGTATCTTCCACAACGATCAACTCAAATTCTTTTGGCAGCTGCGCGAACATTTCATTCAACGCGCCCGTTTCGCGCCAAAAATTCGCAGCCTGCAGCGCCCGCAGCTCCTCCCCCGTCCACGCGGCGAGGATGCCCGCCAATGCCTGCACAGGCGATGGCTTCACCAACGCCGCAGGATCAAGCTGATGTTGGGCTGCAAGATATTCCAGCTTTCCAAATGCGATCAATGGGATGTCTGTCAACTCAACTAACTCCAGCGCAAGCTCCGCTTCGGGGGCATACCCGACAATTGATCCTGCAACCTCACATGGCGGCCCCGACGGACGAGCTGTGAACGCGGCCACATGTTGATTCGGCTCGCGAAGTTTCGAGCGAATATCATCATCGATATTTGAACTATCATGCGTGAGCAAAAATGATTCAGTTTCAAACTCTGCAGATCGTTGATACGTTTCTGAATATTTTTGATCGCCGAGTGTGAAATGCTGAAAGATTCGCATCGTATGTGAGCTGTGGACACTGCGTGACTCGGTCAATAAATTCTTGCGCAAGGTATCTGGAATGGACTTAAAACATCCCGCGTGAAAGGCTGTCTCGGCTGGGTATTGCCCATTGACCAGATCAAACTCTGGGATGGATACTCGCAACGGCGCATTCACTTTGCGTTGACGTTGGATCTCTCGCGCGGCAGCGGACACATCGTCGGGGAGATTCTGCATGGGTTGTTGAAGCAGGATCGAGTTCCAGTAGGAAGCGATGATGAGCGGCGTCATATCCCATTCACTTGAAATTCCGCGTTTCTCCAGATCGGTCAAGACATCTTCCTGCGTTTCAACATGCGCGCCCAAAAAATGTTGGACGGTGGCACGCAGCGCGGCGCGGTAACCGCCAGGGTGAACGAGCACGCCATCGATATCCAGCAGAATGATCTTCGTCATTTGTGGCGCTTCTCCAACTCGGCGAGGACGTGTGCGGGGGTGAGGCCGCGCGCGGAAAGCAGTACGAGCGTGTGAAAGGTGAGGTCGGCGACTTCTTCGATGAGGCGTTGATCTTCCTGCGCGAGCGCGGCAACGACAACTTCTGTGCCTTCTTCGCCAACTTTCTGCGCGATCTTTGGCAGGCCTTCTTTGAACAGACTCGCGGTGTATGATTTTTCGGTTGGATTATTTTTACGATCTTCGATCACGTCGAACAGCCATTGAATGCTCATCATTTTCTCCAATTATTATTTCAATGCAGGGGCGACCCGCCAGGATACATCGAACGATAAAAACAAGTTTGCTCGCCTGTATGACAGGCTGGCCCCGCAGGTTGGACAAGGATCAAAAGTGTATCGGCATCGCAATCCACACGGATCTCGATAACTTTTTGAATGTTTCCCGAAGTGCCACCTTTATGCCAGAGTTGATTGCGGCTGCGTGACCAGAAGTGGGTCTCGTTCGTTTGCAAGGTGAGTTGAAGTGATTCTTGATTCATGTATGCCAGCATCAAGATTTCTTTTGTTTCCACATCCTGCACGATCACAGGGACGAGGCCGTTGGCATCAAACTTAATCTCGGAACTCGATAATTTCATATATTTTCTCCAACGTTACAAACGCACAGGTATGCCATGACTCTGTAATTCCTTTTTCAATTCGGCGATCTTCAACTTGCCATCATGGAACAGGGATGCGGCCAATGCGGCATCGGCTTTGCCTTCAGTGAGCACCTCCGCAAAATGAGCTGGAGTGCCTGCGCCGCCTGAAGCGATCACGGGCACAGAGACAGCTTCGGCAATGGCGCGTGTCAAGGCAATGTTGTAGCCAGCCAGCGTGCCGTCAGCATCCATGCTTGTCAATAAAATTTCGCCCGCGCCCAACTGCACGCCGCGCACTGCCCATTCAACCGCATCCACACCTGTGGGCACCCGCCCCCCATTGACGTAAACCTCCCAGCCCGAAGCATCACGCCGCCGCGCATCGATCGCCAGCACAATGCATTGTGCGCCGAAACGTGCCGCACCTTCTGATAACAACGCAGGGTTTTTCACCGTCGCCGAGTTGATGCTGATCTTATCTGCGCCAGCGAGCAGCAACTTTCGCATATCGTCCACTTCACGAATGCCGCCGCCAACGGTCAACGGCATGAAAACCGTATCCGCCACGCGCCCAACCAGATCAAGCGTGGTCTTGCGTGCTTCGTTCGTCGCGGAGATATCGAGAAAAACCAACTCGTCTGCACCCTGTTCGTCATACAAACGCGCCTGCTCCACAGGGTCGCCTGCATCACGCAGGTTGACGAAGTTCACACCTTTCACCACGCGCCCATCTTTGATATCAAGGCAAGGAATGATTCTTTTAGCCAGCATGTGCAGCTCCATTCAACGCTTCCTTTAGATCAATTGTGCCTTCGTACAAAGCGCGCCCAATAATTACGCCCGATAATTTTGCATCACGCGCCGCAGTTACATCCGCTATTATATGCACGCCGCCCGAAGCGATCACATCCAATCCGCTGACATCGGCCAACTCGCTGGTGGATGGAATGTTCAGCCCGCTGCCCAAACCGTCCCTGCGGATATCTGTAAAGATGACCGTACGCAGGCCAACGGTCCGCATGTGAAGCGCGAGGTCAGTGGCAGAGATTCCACTGTCATCTTTCCAGCCGCGCACGCGCACGAGTCCATCGCGCGCATCGATGCCCACTGCAACTTTTTCCGCGCCAAATTTTTTCAACGCATCTTCAACCACTTCTGGTTTCTCAATTGCAATCGTACCCAGCACCACACGGCTCACGCCCAACGCAAGCGCATTCTCAATTGCATCCAGTGAACGCATGCCGCCGCCAAACTGCACCTGTGCACCGAGTTTCAAAATCGACTCCAGCGCAGAACGATTCGCATTGTCACTTTCGCCAAACGCGCCGTCCAGATTCACCACATGCAGCCATGCCGCGCCCATGCCCAGCCATCTCCGCGCAACTTCCGCAGGGTCATCACTATATGCGGTCATTCGCTCGGGGTCGCCTTCTTTCAAGCGCACAACTTTTCCAGCACGCAGATCGATCGCGGGGTACACAATAAAACTCATTCTGCCTCCAGAAAATTTTTCAAGATCTGCAGCCCCACACGCTGGCTTTTTTCAGGATGAAACTGCACGCCAAAAATATTTTCGCGCCGCACCGCGCACGCATAATTCAAACCATATTCTGTGGTTGCCAGCACGTCTGATGAATTCCACGCCTGACAATAATACGAATGATTGAAATATACATACGCCCCATCATCCACCTGATCAAAGAGCGGCGCTTCGTTCTTAACCTCAACCTGATTCCACCCCGTGTGCGGAATCTTCACTGGCAGTGACTCTGCAAAGCGCACCACCCTGCCTTGCAGCAACCCCAGACCTTTGTGCTCGCCCATCTCTTCACCCGCATCGAACAAGGCTTGCATGCCTACGCAAATTCCGAGTAAAGGGACTCCGCGCTTTGCAACTTCGTTGAGAACGTCTTCCAATCCGCGCGCACGCAATCCGCGCATGAAATCGCCGAACGCCCCCACACCAGGCAGCACCACGCGTTGACCCGATAAAACTTTTTGCGGGTCATCTGTGCGCAGCACATTTGCACCGATACTTTCCAACGCCTTCTGCACAGAACGAAGATTGCCCGTGCCTGCATCGATCAATATGACATCTTTCATTTCACTTCCTTTATTATCATGAGATTATTAAATTCATGACACCCCTTCGGGGTTGATGAAAATTCTCGCGAAATTCTATAATCATTTCACGCCTTCGGCGTTGATTCTTCACAATATCCTTCTAGTTTGGTGAAAGATTCTCGTGAAGACCCATAATCATTTCACGCCCTCGGCATTGATTCTCACAATGTTCCCTTTGTGGATGGGATAACTCCTGCGCGGCGTGGGTCAAGTTGCGTGGCGGCATCTAATGCGCGTGCCCAGGCTTTGAATAGTGCTTCGGCTTGGTGGTGGTCATCGCGACCGTGCAAAATACGGGCGTGCAAATTGCAGCGTGATGTCACTGCGAATGATTCAAAAAAATGCGGAAATAAAGTAGTTGGGATATTTCCGATATAGGGCGTGTGCCATTCTGCCAGAATGACAGCATACGGACGCCCCGAAAGGTCCATGGCAACATGCGCGAGGGTTTCGTCCATGGGTGCGAAAGCGTCTCCCATGCGCACGATTCCCTTGCGGTCGCCAAGCGCCTTGTCGAAGGCCTGTCCCAGTGCCAGCGCCACATCCTCCACGGTGTGATGGGAATCAATGTGCAGATCACCTTTTGCCTGAATAGACAGATCGAACAATCCATGCACAGCCAGGTGCGTCAGCATGTGGTCAAGAAAGCCAACGCCCGTGGATATTTCATGTTTGCCTGTTCCATCCAGATCCAATTTGATCTCGATCTGTGTTTCATTTGTTTGACGTGATATTTCCGCAGTTCTCATAGTTTCTCCTTGCTCGGTTGGTTTCGATACTCAACCAACTGAGCAGCCTATAAATTTTTCAACGCCTTAATCAACACATCCGTATCCTGCGGCTTGCCCACACTAATGCGGATATGATCGCGCAGACCCGCCTTGTTGAAATAACGGATGAAGACTCCGTGCTCTTGTGCCAGCTTCGTTTTAAGTTCTGCGGCATCCCGTCCATTCACCTGACATAAAATGAAATTGGATTGCGTGGGATATGGCTTCAAATATGGGATGGTCTGCAAAGCCGAAAATAATCTTGTTCTTTCCTGCTTCAAACGTTCAACGACTGCTTCCAGGTCATCTGTGTGCGCCAGTGACACCTGTGCCGCCACACTCGCCGCCACGTTGACGTTGTACGGCTGCTTGGATTTCCACAAGGTGGGCATCAACCAGAGCGGGAACGCACCGTAGCCAATGCGCAAGCCAGCCAGCCCCGCCCATTTGCTAAAGGTGCGCAACACGATCAAATTTTCACGCGCTGGCACTTCACGAATGCGGCTCAAGTCTGCGCCCAATTTTTCACCCGCAAATTCGATATAGGCTTCATCCAAAACGATCAATGTCGGCAGGGACAATAATTCATCCATGACCTCTGGAGAGATCAAGGAACCGTCTGGGTTGTTCGGTGACGTGATGAAAAATAATTTTGGCTGATAGGTTTCCACAGCCTTGCGGATGGATTGCATGTCCAATGAAAAATCTGCATTGCGCGGGACTTCGACACAGCGTGCCGCATTGAGTTCCGCATCGAAAGAATACATGCCAAACGTGGGCGGGCAGGAAAGGATGCAATCCTGCGGCTCAAGAAAAACGCGCATGATCAGATCGATCAATTCATCCGCGCCCTGGCCAGCCAGTAAATATTCTGCGCCTATGCCCGTAAATTCTGCAAGCGATTTTCGCAAGGCACGGCTTTCAGGGTCGGGATAAATATGCGGGAATTCCATTTTGCCCAACGCCTCGCGGACAACAGCCAGCGGGCCGTATGGGTTTTCATTCGCATCCAATTTGACGATCTGATCTGGAGTTCGTCCCAGCCGCGCAGACAAAACTTCAAACGGTTCGATCGGCGCGTACGGCGGGAGCGTTTCAAGGTGTGCGCGAATTTTCATGCAGACCTGCCCGTGCGCCTGTCTGCGGCGCTGGCGTGCGCATCCAAACCTTCTGCCTGTGCGATCGTTGCCGCAATTGGGCTGATCGTTTGCGCGGTGGTTTCGTCCAACGCCACGAGGCTGACAATTTTTACAAAGTCCAGCACATTCAGCGGTGACGCAAAACGGGCAGAACCGCCAGTTGGCATAACATGGCTTGGGCCTGCCAGATAATCACCCAATACTTCAAAGGAATGTTCCCCCAAAAAGACACCGCCCGCATTTTGCACTTTGTCCACCCAGCGCCAGGGATCATTGACCGACAGCGCAAGATGTTCGGGGGCATATTCATTCGCCAGTTGCAGCGCTTCCTCCAGATCGCGAGTCAACACTGCACCGCCGCGATTTTCCAACGAAGCAACGATCACCTCTGCCCGCCCGCGCTGCTCGAGTTGGATGCCAACTTCCACTTGAACTTTTTCGATCAACGCTTGTGACGGGGTCAACAGGATCGCAGATGCAAGAAAATCATGTTCAGCTTGTGCAAGCAGATCAGAGGCCACCCAGGCAGGGTTCGCGGATTCATCTGCGATGACCACGGTTTCCGTTGGGCCAGCCAACCCGTCTATGCCGACCACGCCATAGACCTGGCGCTTCGCCAACGTAACAAATAGATTGCCCGGGCCAAATATCTTATCCACCGCTGGGACAGTTTCTGTGCCATACGCCAACGCCGCAATGGCCTGCGCCCCGCCGAGCAGATAGATCTCGTCTACACCTGCGATGGCGCACGCCGCGAGGATCATCGGATTGACAGGCAGATCAATATTTTCAAAAGAACGATTGGGCGGAGTGACCACCACAATATCTTTCACACCTGCCACACGTGCAGGAATGGCACTCATCAACACCGTGGACGGTAATGGAGCTGTCCCGCCTGGGACATACAATCCCACACGCTGAATGGGACGGATGATCTGCCCGAGTGTGCCGCCGAGTTCATTCGTGAACCATGAAGTCAACGGCTGCTTGCGGTGAAATGTTTCGATGCGTGCGGCTGCTTTTTCAAGCGCATCGCGTTGGACTGGAGTGATCGACTCTAATGCAGATTGGATGGATGCTTTCGAAACGGGAGCAGGCTTGAGGTCCAGACCATCAAGGCGCTGTGTCCAATTTTGAAGCGCAGAGTCGCCATTCATCCGCACGTCTTTCAAGATGCGTGTGACTGCCTGTTCGGCCGTCAAAGATTCACCAAAGAGTTTTGCAATGTTATCCAGCACGCGTTGACTGATCGGAAATTCGTCAGGCGGGGTGCGTTTCAAAATCGTTTGTCTTGCAGTTTGCGGGTCATATTGTTTGAGCATGAGGTTTCCTATTTCAGCGCTGCGAGCATGGCCGTGTAACGCGGCGGCTCTTCTTCAAAAATATAAGTGACGGGCGAAACGATGATGCCGCTGCCGCCGATCTTTCTCAATTCACTGATGGCTTGCGCAAGGTGATCGCGGCGCACAACGATGGTGACCGAATACCAACCCTGATTTGATTCGCGCGTGACGATCGGGCTGATGGTGGGGCCTTGCAGCCCGCCGACGGAAGTTTGCGTGAACAGTTTTTGCGCGATCGCTTCGGGACCTTCCCCGCGCATGTTTGCAATGACGAGAAGATTTTCCTTCGCCCGCAAATGCGCTTCGATGTATTCGAGCAAACGACGCGCCATCTCCAACGCTTCGGGATTATTTTGCAGAGCTTTGCGATTCGCGATCAACGCGGCTTGCGAGTCTTTGATCACGCCATCAGGCAGGGCACGCAGACGATTATCTTTTAACGTTTGCCCTGATGACACGAGATCAGAGATCATATCGGCGTAGCCAATGGTCGGTGCGGTTTCGAGCGTGCCTTCGGCGGAGATCAATATGTGTGGAATGTTGTGTTGATTCAAAAAGCGTTCTGTGAGCACGGGAAATTTCGTAGCCACACGCAATGGACGGTTGAACGCCGCCGCGAATGTTCGCAGTGAAGGCATGTCGTTGACCTGACTCCACGCTTCGGGCACAGCCAAAGCCAATGAGCAGGCGCCAAAGCCCAGCGCATCATGCAGAATGATAATGTCGCCATTATCGCCGCGTTTCTCCTCGATGACATCGAGGCCGGTAATGCCGAAATCCACGCTGCCCTGGCGCACACTGACCACTATGTCTGCGGGGCGTTGGAATAAGACGCCCAGTTCGGGCAGGGCGGGAATCTCGGCCTGATATTGGCGCGGGTTGGGCTTGAACACGGAAAAGCCCGCAGTGGAGAGGAACGCCATTGCATTTTCCTGCAGGCGTCCTTTGGACGGAAGTGAGAGCCGAATGGTGGGTTGGTTTGTCATCAATAAGATCCTTAGTCTGGAATGGGAAAACAAAAACCCCCGGTCAATGACCGGGGGTGCTAAAACCAAAGTACGTAACCTGTTAATGCATCTCAGGTACGCGCATAGGAATCGCCCGGTCTTTTGGGGATTGGGTGTGGTGAGTATGATGGTGGATATGCGCGAACATGGTCTTCATAGTGGTTGGCAGTATACCAATGCAATCATGATCTGGCAAGCAAATTGAATATTAAAAAGAAATTTCCATGACAGGCAAAATTCGAGGCTCGCCGTCTACTTCGCCATCCTGTTCCCCAATTTGTTTGGCTCCCATTCTCTCGTAAAAACTTTTAGCATTGGGGTCTGCTTCCATTTTCAAAACTTTGGCTTCTCGAAATTGACATCTTTCCAGCGCGTGACGGAACAAAGATTGGCCGATCCCCCGTCCCATAAAATCGGGCAGCACCCAGAGATTATCCAGCCACAGATCTGCCTCATCTTGAACGAGAGAATACCAAGCGACAGGCTTTTCATTAAGCATAGCCAGCCACGTTTCATGGCTGGCTATGTATTCAGAAGATATTGTTAAAGCAGGCAGCCAGCACTTCATCCATCTTTCGGGATATTTCCAATGACGCTTGGCTGAAATTGCGATTTCAGTTAAGGTCTGCGCATGGTCAGGTCTGGCTTGTACGATCAAGGCCATTGGGTCAAACCTAGCCTACCACCTGAATTTCACGCGGCATGTCACTCAAGCAATCTGTGCCGTCTTCAGTGACGACCACATTATCTTCAATGCGCACGCCGTTGCGGTTGGTCAAATAAATACCAGGCTCCACGGTGTAGGCCATGCCGGGTTCCAGTATTTGCATGTTGTCGCCGCGCATGTAGGGTTCTTCGTGACCTTCCATGCCAATGCCATGCCCGGTGCGGTGCGTGAAATATTTTCCATAACCAGCGGCTTCGATCACATCACGAGTGGCCTTGTCCACAGCGGCGCATGGGACGCCGGGCTTGCCAGCGGCGCGGCCTGCGGCGTTGGCTTCCTGCACGATCTTGTGGATCTTGTTGCATTCCTCGTCCACTTCGCTGACGGCAAAGGTGCGCGTGAGGTCAGAGATATATCCGCCATAGGCTGCGCCCCAATCCACGACCAGCAGATCACCTGCTTGTAATTTTCTTTCGCTTGGTGAAGCATGCGGGTTAGCTGAGTTGGGTCCCGCGGAAACGATCGGCGCAAATGGCAATTCAGAATCAGAACCATGTTTGAGCAATTGCATCACCAATTCAGAAGCCACCTCGCGTTCCATCATGCCGATCTTGATCTGCGGAACAACAGCCTTCAACGCATCCTGCGCGATCTTCACGGCTTTGCGCATCGCATCTATTTCGGCTTTATCTTTTCGCAAACGCAGCCCTGCCAGCACACTCGAAGCATCGGGATACTCAGCTTCGGGCGCGCCTTCCTTTACATAATTGAATTCCAGCAAACGCATTTGACGTGGTTCGACGCCAATGCGCTTCCCATCCAAGCCCAAAGACTGGGCCGCCTTTCGAAAGGCATTCCCCCACTCTGTTGGATTCTCACCATACGCGAAGGCCTGCACTTTGTATGGGAACAGGTCCACTTTGGGGAGCTCGAGTTCGGGCATGATCAACACGGGGGCACTATCTGGCGCAACCAGCAACACCACGGGACGTTCCATCAAATGAAAGGCGACGCCCGTGAGATATGTCAG
>JAVBXV010000071.1 GCA_030824405.1 Anaerolineales bacterium
CTGAAGAGTTTCGTTATTAATCGATTCGCGAATTCTTTGACGGAATGTGCCCATGTTTTTTCCTGTTGAACAATTTGTCTTGCGTTTTCGTCACCCCAACGCATTCGTTTTGCCAGCATGCCTTCGGCGGTTTCCTTGCGGATCGCGCCGATGATGCGCATGGCTTCATCTGTGTCCACGCCGCGCCAGCGGAGCAGACCGTAAGCCACGGTGCCTGTGCGGTGAATGCCCGCCGAGCAATGGATCAAAATGGAGCGGCCTTCATCTAATAGCTGTGAAAGTTTTGGCATGGCCGCCAGCAGGCGTTCGTGGATTTCGCCTTGCGGATAATTTCCATTTGGCACGGGCAGCCAGACCCATTCGAGGCCAGCGTTTTTAGTTTGGTGGCCGATCTTTTCTGCGAATTCACTTTCTTTCAGCAAGGTGACCACATGGGTGCAGCCGATCTCGCGCAGATGTTTAAAATCCACGCCGCGCGGACGGTGATACAGTGCCATTCGTCCATTGCCCACTTTTACAAAGTTGTATCCTGCTGATTCTTTCGCCATGTTTCACTTTTACTGGTTGTTCAATATTTCCGCGATGTGCATCACTCTCTGTTTTTTCTTTTGACGATTCAATCCGCCTGCGATGTGCATGAGACAGCCCGCATCGGTGACAACGAGAGTTGGGGCTTGAGTCATTTCCAAATTGCTGATCTTGCGCTTCAACCACTCTGCAGATAATTCGGGGTGTTCAACAGACATGATTCCGCCGAAGCCGCAGCATTCTTCTGCATGGGGAAGTTCTACGAACGTTGCACCGTGGACGTTTGCCAGCAGTGCGCGCGGCTGTTTGTCCACGTTGATGCCGCGCAGTGTGTGGCAGGATGGATGATAGGTCAATGCACCGTCCCATTTCGCGCCGACATCGGTGATGCCGAGTTTATCAACGAGATACTCTGTGAATTCAAATGTCCGCGCGGCGAGTGCTTTTGCACGCGGAAGCCAGATCGGGTCGCTTTCAAATAATTCTGAATAATTATGCCTGAACATGTGCGCGCATGAACCAGATGGTGTGACGATATCTCCAGTTGTCTTTTCAAATACTTTGATCGTGTGCTCTGCGATGGCGCGTGCATCTTTGCGCAGACCTGCGTTAAATTGCGGCTGTCCACAGCAGGTTTGTTCGCGGGCGAAATCCACGGTGATGCCGAGGCGTTGGAGAATGTCCACGACGGCTTCCCCAGTTTTCGGGAAGAATGAATCGGCGAGACAGGTGATGAAAAGTTGGACGTGAGTCATGTGTCCATTTTAATCCCGAAAGTGAAAAACAGTCTTTGTAGGAAAAAAAACGGGTCTGACTCAATTGAGTCAGACCCGCTGATTTGTAAAATCCAGATATTAGCCGAATGAAATTCCGAGATCATGGGCAGTCAGAACGATGTCTGAGTCCATCGGCACCATTTTCATTTTGCCCATGGCTTCTTCGATTGGTACATATTTAACATGCGGTGGGTCGAGCGCAACCATCACGCCGCCTTGTCCCTCTTCCAATCCGCGGACGGCGGCGGCGCCGAAACGCAGAGCTGTCAGGCGGTCGAAAGATGTGGGGGAGCCGCCGCGCAGCAGATGACCGAGAACGACCACGCGAGTTTCCTTGCCAGAGATGGCGTGAATTTCCGCCGCCACTTTTTCACCAATGCCGCCCAAACGCTCGGCGCGGCCTGCTTCATGTTCAACCACGGTGACGGCGCCGCCCTTGGGAGATGCGCCTTCTGCCACGACCACGATGGTGAATTTGTTGCCGCGAGCTTCACGTTCTTTGATCTTTTCTACAACTTTATGAATGTCGTAGGGATTTTCAGGGATCAGGATCACATCTGCAGAACCAGCCACACCTGAATGCAGCGCGATCCATCCAGCGTAGCGTCCCATTACCTCCACGACCATCACACGGCCATGCGATGCGGCGGTGGAATGCAGGCGGTCGAGTGCTTCGGTGGCGAACCCAACAGCGGTATCAAAACCAAAGGTGACTTCTGTTTTATCGAGATCGTTGTCGATGGTCTTGGGCACGGAGATCAGGCGCAGACCTTTTTTGGAAAGCACACTTGCGATCGCGAGTGAACCATCACCACCAACCGTGATGAGCGCGTCAATGTTATGCAGACGGAATCCGCGCACGATCTCATCGGTGCGGTCCACTTCTTCTATGGTGCCGTCAGAGCGCATCATCGGGTATTTGAGCGGATTGTTACGATTGCTAGTACCCAGAATGGTTCCGCCGAGATGTGTAATGCCGCTAACTTTTTCACGCGTCAACGGCATGAAGCCGCCGTTCGGATATTCTTCAGGAGAAAGTATCCCGTGAAAACCGTCGAGTACACCGTACACGTCCCAGCCGCGTTTGATCGCAGAAAGTGCCGCCGCGCGAATGACCGCATTCAGACCAGGGGCGTCGCCTCCGCCCGTGCTGATCGCTATTTTTTTAATGGGTGAGTTTGGTAAAGTAGACATAAAAGTGCTCCGTTTGAATATTTATTTTGCAGATAGGATTATAGTACCTGTATGAGGTTGGAGCCATGTGAAAATCCACACTCTGTCGATATTACAATATTACAAAAATTGCGCCTTTAATTTGTTGGATAGCTGGACAAACTTCGCTGTCTTAAAAATACTGAATCGTCGTTTTTACGGTATCATTCGCCGCTATGGAATTCTTGTCTTCTCCCTCCCAAAAATTTGACTTACCGAAGCGTCTTGTGCGCCTTGGCGAATTAGCGTTCAACCTGTGGTGGACATGGCAGCCTGAAGCAGCACGTCTCTTTGGCCGCCTTGATTACGATCTGTGGGAACGCCTTGGTCACAACCCGATCCGTTTATTAAATGAGATCGGACGCGCGCGCTTAAATCAAGCGGCGAAGGATAAAGATTATCTTGCATTGTACGATGCCCTTTTTGAAAAGTTTGATGCGTATTTCACCAAACAATCATGGACTCAAAAAGCACATCCTGAGTTTGACAAAAAACCCGTCGCTTATTTTTCAATGGAATTTGGCTTGCACGAAACACTGCCCATTTATTCTGGCGGTCTCGGCGTGCTCGCTGGCGATCATCTAAAAGAATCCTCCGATCTTGGCCTGCCGCTCATTGCTGTTGGCTTCATGTATGGGCAGGGATATTTTTCCCAGCGCATCAGTGAAGACGGCTGGCAGGAAGCGCTCAACAATCCCTTAACGTTCGAACACCTTCCCGTTTCGCTGGTTACAAAAGATGGCAAGGCGCTTACCTTCGATATCAAATTCCCAGACCGCACCATCGCTGTTCAAATTTGGGAAGTGCGCGTCGGCCGCGTTCCGCTCTACCTGCTCGATTCCAATGTGGAGGGCAATGATGAGTACGACCGTTTATTAACTGCCCGTCTTTATTGGTCCGATCTGGACCGCCGTATTATGCAGGAAGTTTTATTGGGAATTGGCGGCGTGCGCGCCTTGCGTGCCCTGGGATACTCGCCCGCAGCCTGGCACATGAATGAAGGACACGCTTCTTTCTTAACCCTGGAGCGGGCACGTGAACTAGTGGCAGGCGGCCTCACCTTTGCAGAAGCCGTGCAAAAGATCCGTCCGCAAAATGTATTCACAACGCATACCCCAGTCCCCGCGGGCAATGACGAATTCCCGCTCTGGCTGATCGATAAATATCTCGCCAACTACTGGCCTGAACTTGGCCTCACCCGCCAGGAATTTGTAGACGTAGCCAAGCATCAAATGCCGCATGGCGAAACCTACTCCATGCCGATCCTCGCGTTGAAGTTATCTGGCGGCAGCAATGGTGTTTCAGAATTGCATGGTGAAGTCTCGCGCGATATGTGGAAATTCCTCTGGGAAGACCGCGATGTGAAGGATGTCCCCATTCAACACGTCACTAACGGAGTCCACACCGCCAATTGGATGGCACGCCGATTAAATAATTTGCTTGAAAATTATCTCGGCAAAGATTGGTACGACAATCTCGACAGCCGCGAACTGATGCAAAAGATCGACACCATCCCTGATGCAGAGTTGTGGGGCACTCGTTTGCATCTCAAACGCAAAATGGCATTCTACTTAAAGGAACGTGTCCGTGATCGTTGGGCGCATGGAGGGTTCCATCCCGTGCAGGTGGTTTCTTCTGGTGTACTGATCAACCCCTACGCGTTGACCATTGGGTTTGCGCGCCGCTTTGCCACATACAAACGCGCCAACTTGATCCTCTCGGACATTGAACGTTTGCTCGATATTATCAACCGCCCGAACATGCCTGTGCAGATCATCTTTGCAGGCAAGGCGCACCCTGCGGATGAACCTGGCAAGCAATTGATCCAAAACGTTTATCGCACAGTCAAGAAAGCTGAAACTGCTGGCCGCCTTGTCTTCCTTGAAGATTACGACATGAACCTCGCCCGTTACCTCGTCCAGGGCGTGGACGTGTGGATGAATACCCCGCGCCGTCCCATGGAAGCCAGCGGTACTTCTGGCATGAAAGCCGCCATCAATGGTGTGCTCAACTTCTCCGTGCTGGACGGTTGGTGGCGCGAAGCCTACAACGGCAGCAATGGCTGGTCGATCGGCCGTGATGAGCCGTATGAATCGAACGAGATTCAAGACGCCGCCGATGCCGAGGACTTGTATCACAAGCTTGAGCATGAGATCATCCCGCTCTACTACAACCGCGACCCGAAGGAAATGTCTCACGAGTGGATCGCCCGCATGAAAGACACGATGAAGACGAGCATCCCGCAGTTTTCCACGCGCCGCATGGTAAAGCAATATGTGGAGAAGTTCTACGCTCCCGCAGTGAAAAAATAATAAAATGCAGGGGCAGGGATTATCCTGCCCCTCTTATCTTGGAGAGATCATGTTTCCTGAAATTACCGTCGCCGATCTTGGCGAAAAGATTAAATCGGATGAGAAATTCATCCTTCTCGATGTGCGCGAACCAGATGAGCTTGCTCTGGTGAAGATCAACGACAGCCGCCTCGAATCCCTGCCGATGAGCAGGCTTGCCCGCGAAGGTGTGGATGCGCTTTCAGAAGCCGCTCGTTCACAGGAAATTCCCGTGTATGTGATGTGTCACCACGGCAGCCGCAGCATGCAAGTGACAGGCTGGCTGGCTCAACAGGGATATAAAAATGTAGTCAATGTCAGCGGGGGCATTGATGCCTACGCCAGAAAAGTAGACCCATCGATCGGGTTTTATTAGAAAAAATGCCGTAAACAAAAGAAGGCTGGGTCTGTTTCAGACCCAGCCTTCTTTTTATACACTTGAAAATTATTTTTCGAAAACGAACTTGCCGTTCTTGTAGAACAACACGCCGTCCACAAGGATCTCTGAGTCTGTGCGCATATCGCAGATCATGTCCCAGTGGATCGCAGATTTATTCTTTGAACCAGTTTCGGGGTAGCCTGCACCGAGTGCCATGTGGAAGGAGCCGCCGATCTTTTCATCGAAGAGAATGTTGCCTGTGAATTTCTGAATATCGAAATTCGTGCCGATCGCAAATTCACCGAGGTAGCGTGAGCCTGCATCGGTTTCAATCGTCTTGACCAGATACTCTTCGTTCTTCTCTGCCTTGGCACGTTCCACGCGTCCATTGGAGAAGGTCAACTCTGCGCCTTCTACGCTGACGCCGCCGTAATTGGCGGGGTAGGTGAACTTCACCCAGCCGTTGACCGAATCTTCCACGGGGCCTGTGTACACTTCGCCATCAGGCATGTTGAATGTGCCGAATGAATTCATAAAGATGCGGTCTTTGACAGAGAGGGTCAGTTCCACATTGGGGCCGCGCAGGATAACCTGACTTTTGCCTTTCAAGAAATCCACTGCGGATTGTTGTTTGGTTTCAACGCTTTTCCAGAATGCGATGGGGTCTTCTTCATTTGCGTGAACAGCCCCAAACACAAAGTCTTCATATTCTTTCAGACTCATGTTGGCATCCTGTGCGTAGCCGTCGGTGGGGTAGAGGGTGGTGACCCACTTGAATTTGCCTTCGGCGCCGCGACGGAACTGTGCTTCGGTAATGGTACTCAATGCTTTTGAACGGCGGGTGGCTTTTTGCGGGTTGGCATTGGTTTGTCCGCGTGTGTTGGTGGCGGAGTGAATGCGGATGCGGCTCTCAAATTGCTCATACGCCATTTTGTAAAATGTGGGTACAAAATCCAACTGGGCGTCGGTTGTGGCATAGCTGAGGAACATTTCATCCTGGCTGAAGGGCATTGTGCCAGGAATGGCCATCATCAAATGCGGATGCGCGCCTTTTTCCAGGATCTGGATATATAACTCGCGGAGCAGAGGCTCAGCGGCGGTGGTACCTTCGAGCAAAACACGATCACCAGGCACAATTCGGGCGGAATGTTCCACCAGTACCTTTGCATACTTTTGAACGCGAATATCGGCCACAGATATACTCCTTGAGATAGATATTCGTGAATTATATCATTACCCTTTTTTTGATTTATTGCAATTTCAATAATTATTTTTCGGAAACTTTGACCGTGTTAAAACCTGTTTGCAAAACTGTTTACCAGTTGTTAACCATCTCTTAAGTCCGTTTTTCGAAGTTTGATGTAAGATGGAGCCATCAACAGGAGAGACCATGGAAATGATCGTTACCTCAGTTCTTGTTCTTTCGCTTATAAGCGTTTTCGGTGTGGATGCATCTCGAAAGCGTCGCGAATTTTTACGAAAGCGTATCCGCTAATTGCTTCATCTTTTTTCCTCCTTTTTCTCCCGCCCGCCAGAAATGGCGGGCAATTTCTTAACAAGACCCTCACAATTTCTTTATTAGCCATTAACAGCCGCTGATTAAACTAAAGAGATGAAAGACAGGCATAGCAGATTGAAACTTTTCTGCGCTGCAACTGTCAAATGGTTAAGAAGGAAAAGGAGAAATTATGGGACTTGCAGATCTACACATGCATACGATTTTCAGCTATGACGGTACAGCCACCGTCCCTGCTGTTTTGCGGCGCGCGCACGAACTTGGATTGAACGTCATCGCCATCACAGATCATGACGAGATCGCGGGCGCTTTGCTGGCCGTGGAACTTGCGCCTCATTACGGCGTTGAGGTGATCCCCGGAATTGAAATTACCACCGCTGACGGTGACCTGCTGGCATTCTTCATCCACGAAAAAGTGGATGCTGGCCTTTCACTGGTTGAGACGGTCTTGCGCGTGCGTGCCTTGGGCGGCGTTTGTGTTGCTCCGCACCCCATGGCAGGCGGAATGGGGATGAAGAGTTTGAGCGCCTATTCCATTTTGAAGGCGTTACGAAACCCTGAAGTTGCAGATACCTTGATCGGCATTGAAGCCTACAACGGTACTTCGATCGACCGCATCAGCAATCACTATGCCCGTATTCTTGCGAACAAATTAAACATTGCCCAAACAGGCAGCAGTGACGCGCACATTTTGGATACGATCGGTTTTGGTGCCACTGAGTTTGAAGGCAAGAGTGCCAAAGACTTATTGGCGGCATTGAGGAATGCGTCCACGACAGTGCGAAAGCAGAAGGAGTGGAGTGCGTTCAGGATCATCAGCAGTTGGGTCATGCGCTATGTGGGCAGTGCGTTTGTGCGGCTGGGTTGGGCAACAGGGTAAAATATGCATCGACGCATTCTTCCAATATTTGGATAAGCATTAAGGAAAAAATGGAAAAACATATTCTTGTAACAAATGATGATGGTGTGCTTTCGCCTGGTTTGCTGGCGCTTGCACAGGAAATGCGAAAACTTGGCAAGGTGACCATTCTCGCCCCAGACAGAAACTGGTCTGGCGGGGGGCATGTCAAAACATTGGATCGTGCTTTGCGGATGCGCGAATTAAGACTTGAAGATGGTTCACAAGCATTCTCCAGTGACGGCGCTCCGTCAGATTGTGTGGCGTTGGCAACTTTGGGATATATCAAAGAGCCGATCGATCTGGTGGTTTCAGGCATTAACATGGGCGCAAATTTGGGACATGACGTAACGTATTCAGGCACTGTCACCGCTGCAATGGAAGCGGCGATCGCTGGGTTACCTGGTGTTGCGGTGTCACTTGAAATCCCTGAAGGCTTTGTAGGGCAGATCGATTTTCAACCCGCGGCACATGCTGCAGGAATTGCCGTTCGCAATGTGCTGGCGAATGGATTATCCAGTGAGACTCTTTTGAATGTCAATGTCCCGTTTTTGAAGCAGGAAGAATTAAAAGGCTTTCGGATCACAAGGCAGGGATTGCGCGTTTATCATAGCAGGTTGGATGAGCGTGTAGACCCGCGCGGCCGTCCCTATTATTGGATCGGCGGCGACGCGCCCACTGGGGTTTCAGAATCAGGCACGGATGTTGGCGCACTGGCTGAGGGATTTGTCTCGGTTACGCCTCTGCACCTGGACTTGACCTATTATCGCGCTCTCACAGATTTGAATACGTGGGGGTGGCAGGATCAGGCTAACGGTCCAGAAGGAAGCGCTTAGTTCTTTTATCCACACTTTTGTTGAAGTACTCGTCAGAAATGACGGGTACTTTTTTTATCCCCCTGAATCTCTTAACAAGACGTTAACCCATTCTTCCATTGCCCTTAAGAGCGGGTTGATATCATCACATCGTTGTATAAATCTAAAGGAGAATTGAAATGTCCAAAACTGTTCGTTCATTATTTTTTGTAGTAACTGCGATGAGCCTCTTGCTCGCCGCCTGCGCCACCCCAGCCACCGAAGCGCCTGCTGCCACCGAAGTGGCCGCCACTGAAGCTGTTGTTGAAGCCACCGAAGCACCTGTTGAAGATGCCATGGCTATGTATGCCCCTGACGCCGTTGAAGGGGATGTGATCACTGCTGGTTCTTCCACCGTGTTCCCTCTTTCTGAGCGCATGGCTGAACTCTTCCAACAGGAAGGCTACACCGGTAATATCACCGTGGATAGCATTGGTTCTGGCGCTGGTTTCGAGCGCTTCTGCGTAGCTGGCGAATCTGATGTTGCCAACGCTTCCCGCGCCATCAAGGACAGCGAAGTTGAAGCCTGTGCTGCCATTGGCCGCGAGCCGATTGAATTCCGCGTGGGCACCGATGCCCTCGCCGTGGTTGTGAGCGCTGAGAACGATTTCCTCACCGCCATCTCCAAGGAACAACTTGGCCAGATCTTCAAGGGCGAAATCACCACCTGGGATCAGGTTGATGCTTCCTATCCTGCCGAGACCATCCTTGTCTACTCTCCTGGTGCGGATAGCGGCACTTTCGATTACTTCATCGAAGCTGCGGTTGGTCCTGTGACCCTCAATGCCGAAGGCAAAGCCGATCTCGAAGCTGCTGAAGCTGCCCTGCTTGGTCTCGAAGGCGCCCAGTTCTCTGAAGATGACAATGTCCTCGTTCAGGGTGTCGAAGGCAGCCCCTACGCCATCGGTTACTTCGGTTACGCTTACTACACCGAGAACTCTGGTGCTTTGAAGGCTCTCGCCATTAATGATGTAGAGCCCAACCAGGAAAACGTGGACAATGGAACTTACCCCCTTGCCCGCCCGCTCTTCATCTACTCAGATGCAACCATCATGAGTGAGAAGCCTCAGGTTGCTGCTTTCATCTACTTCTACCTCAGCAACGTCAATGACAACATCGTGGATGTCGGTTACTTCCCCGCTCCCGCTGCTGATTTCGAAGGCGCCATGAGTGCCTGGATGACCGCCACTGGCAACTAGAAAATAACAAAATAGTTTGGGCTGGTCTCTGATTATGGGGACCAGCCCATTTACGCGTATAGATAAGTTTTAGTGATTGGAATTATTTGTAAATTCATTTTCAAGACCCAGTACCATTCAAGAGAGTGTGTATGAAAGAAGAAACCATCAATCTAAAAGTAAACACAATGGAAGCGCAAAACTCGCTTCAGTTTGACCTGAAAAAGAAGCGCAGGGTCGGTGAAAGCCTGATCCAGACATTGCTTTTCCTGGCCGGCATCCTATCCATTTTCGTTACGATCGCGATCGTCTACGAATTGGGTAAGGAGGCCATGCTCTTT
>JAVBXV010000417.1 GCA_030824405.1 Anaerolineales bacterium
AAGAGGTTAAATTTGAAATCAACATCAATAACCAGCGCTTTTATGACACATTAATTTCCCCACTCCGCGATGAGTGGCCCAAAGGGTTAGTCGGCAGGTTGATCATTCTACGTGACATTACCGAGCTCAAGCAGAAAGAACTGCGTCTGTTGCAGCTTCACAAAGCCGTAGAGCAAAGTCCCATCTCGGTAGTCATCACAGATATGAAGGGCAACATCGAATACGTTAATCCGTTCTTTACAAAATTGACCGGCTACGACCTCAACGAATTGCTCGGAAAGAATCCGCGCATCATTCAGTCGGGAAATACTTCACCGGAAACATATGAAATAATGTGGCAAACGATTCGAGCTGGCAAGGTCTGGCGCGGGGAACTCTTGAATAAAAAGAAGAATGGCGAGCAATATTGGGAGGTTGAGATCATTGCCCCTGTTATTGATGCAGATGGCGAAATTGTCAATTACATAGCCATCAAGGAAGATGTTACTGCCAAGAAGGAATCAGATTCCAAACTACGTGAAGCCTATGCCAGGCTTGAAGAACAAATGAAAGAGATTCAAGGACTTCAGGGTGAACTACGCGAACAAGCCATTCGCGACCCGCTTACAAAGCTCCACAACAGGCATTACTTGACGGAAACGTTGAGCCGCGAATTATCCCGCGCGGTGCGTGAACGGTATCCGATCACATTTCTTCTACTAGACATTGATCACTTTAAACATGTCAATGACACGTACGGACACGCTGCCGGTGACTTTGTATTAAGAGACCTGGCAGATCATCTGGCGGAATTTACCCGCACAGGCGATATTGTCTGTCGTTATGGGGGTGAAGAATTTCTTGTGGTTTTTCCGAACACAAAAGAACAGGATGCTTTTCTAATTGCAGATCGTCTGCGTGAATCCATTCAACAATCCCCGATCTATGTGGATCACCACATGATCTCGATCACAATTTCGGCAGGCATTTCAGAGTTCCCCGCTCATGGTCAATATGAAGCCCTAGTGCTCGAAACTGCCGACAAGGCCTTGTATCACGCAAAACACAACGGGCGCAATCAAGTGGTATTGTGGTCGAAGATAAAAGCCATGCCGTGATCGGCGGAGGTGAAGATTCGTTTGGTCATTAATTCTTAAGAACCAAGGAAATATACAGATAAGCCAAAGACCCCAATGATTACAGAAAATAGCATCAGAAGCCAAATATCCCTCATACTTGATGTTTTCCTATATGCCAAAGTTTTATTTTCAAGCCAGTAGTCAATCAAATAAGAGAAACCAAATGTTGCAGCAAACGCAAAAAGATAAAAAGTGAAGTCTTGAGTTTTAGTGAAAAAGCTTATCAGCATAGAAACACACAGTACAACTCCGAATATTCCACTAATTACAGAGAGAATGATTAAAAATTTTTCAAACACAGGATAGCTTTGTTCCCATCTTTGTACAATTTTAGGCCATTCAATAAAGATGTATAAAACGAAACCTAGAATTGTGGCAATAGTTCCAAGTGTGTCCAACATTTTAATCATCCGCCTTTAATGCTTTCTCTGTACATTCAGTGTTCATTACAACACTACGACTACGAATAATACCAACTGAAAATCTTGTTATACACAGCCAATAAAATCTTCTTGATCGGACTTAACTCCAAAATTCGCTTCCCAAACGAAACGCGCTTCTTCTTCCCCGCATCTTTCAACTCCCCACGCAAATACCCCAGCGTATTAGACATATTCATCGCAAGCGGATCGCTAACCATTAGCCGCAGTAAGCCTGCGTCGTTCATGCGCTTGTCCAACTGGCGGACTTGGCCCATGGGTTTGTCCATGTCAAAGGGCAGGAACTGCTGAAGCGTGGATTTATATGAAGTAAACTGCCAATGCGATGCCCCCGCCAACGTGGTCACACCTTTGTATTGGATGCGCCAGTCTTTTGTCTCAGCATACACTTTTTTATTCTCTTCTTCGGTTTGTCCGAGCGAGAGATTGAATTCAAGGAAAGTTTCCCATTTTATAAATTGACCTTCTTCGAGTTGCGCGTTTTCCTTCGCCCATTTCAAAGTGCCTTCGTAAAACTCAGGCGGCGTGCGGAAGGGGCGCGCAGTGACCATGCCCACGTTGGGGAAAGTTTCGAGAATTTCCACAGAACGTGAAAGCCAGTTCGGGGAAAATAAAACGTCTGCATCGGTGTAGGCGATGATCTCGCCAGGCGCACCTGTCAGCATCACATTCCACGCGCCGCCCTTGCCCATATTTTTTTCAGAGAGAATCAAATATTGAATCCGCCCCTCTTCTTTTTCACGGACAAGATACTCGCGCACTTCTTCACACGAACCATTGTCAAAGACCATCAGATCAAATGACAGGCCCGCATCCTTGCGCATGGATTCAAGCGAGACCTTCAACACGTCCAAAGTCTCGGCATAAAAGCCGCTCAAGAACGGGATGTAATTTAATAACGCAACCGTCACTCGCTCGGGGCGGGCAACGTCTTTGACAAACTTGGCGGGGTTTTGACCTTTTCGCATTTTTGCTACTCGTTATTCGGGAATGGATATTCGATACTTGATATTCGGAACTCGAGGTTCGAATATCGAATTATCGAAACATCTTCTTTATTCGCTTCTTCCATCGCTTCGGCCTTGCAATATTTTCGAGCGTCTTCTCAGGCAGGAAAAAAAATATAGAACGCAGAAACAATTCCACGTTACGCGTGAAGCGCAGAGACGTCATCTTGGGGCGCACAAGTTTACCATCCGCGAGTTGATGCGTTGAATCCAAAATCGTGTAACGGATGTTCGCCTGCCCGCCCGCGAGACGAATATTTTCATTCGTGTCAGGGTGCTCGTAATGCGACTTCCCGCCAGGCAGATGGCTGTAGTCATGATTTTGATGCACGATCATCACCGACGGCGTGCAATCGACCACGGGCCATTTTTCGGCGCGCGCCTTGTAGATCATCCAATTGTCCCAGCCCGCGCGGCCGATAATAAATGCAGGAATATCTTGATAAGAACTTTTTGGAAAAAGGAAAAAATCGCTTCCCGCGGGACGGTGAAGCTGATTCTGTTTTCTGACAGATTCCCGCAACTGAGACTCCCACCCTGCCGCGAAATCCAGTGGAGACGTGATGTCATAATCCCAGCGTTGACTGAGCAAAACAAATTTATCTTTCAACTTCACAGCCTGCTTCGCCGCCTCAACAAAATCGGGCATGAGAACCATATCCGCGTTGATGATGCAAAGCAATTCGCTGTTTGAGTTTTCACGCGCCAACTGAAACATGGACGAGATCAACGGCGTGCCTGCTTCATTGCGGGCCACATGGGGCAAATGCTTCACACCAAATTCACGCGCGGCTTCGGCAAGGCCTTCTTCTTCGCCAAGCAAAATGACTTCCACATCGGGAAGCAGAGTCCACGATTTGATCGCATTGCGTTGAATCATCGCAATGTGTGGATTGGTGAATGGTTTAGGGGCGGAAAAGAGAGTGAGAAAAGGCATTAGGTATTATTTTTTAGTTGCACGAGTGTCGATATCTTTGAGCGTTTTATGTTGCACGCCTTCGTTGATCTTTGCCAATTCAGGGTTGTCATGGACTAAATCCAAAACTTCTTTCCACGTGAAATCATCACGGCCATCAAAGCGGGCATAGACCTGGCGCATGAATTCCAGATCTTCTGCGGTATCCACTGTCCAACGGTAATCACCGAAGTCAGTGGTGTGATGAAGCAAAGCGATGTTAAATCCACGAGGAGAGGTGCCAGTTTCAAGAGTTCGGCTTTGACGGGTCAGTTGCACGCCTTCATAAAAATAAGGCATGGCATGTTCGCGGTGCTGGGGTTCTTTGGCTTCCTTCCACGCTTTCTTTAATACTTTGAAAGTGCAGGCTTCCACGTCCAAGCCAATTGGGTAAGTTCTCGTCCACGGCGGGGGCAGGCGGTTACAGACGAAGTCATATTCATCTTCGAGCAACGCATTGACCACATCATCGATCAACTCAGGATCAATCACAGGGCAATCTGCTGTGATGCGGACAACCACATCAGCCTTCGCTTGCAACGCAGTTTGGTAATAACGATCAAGCACATCGAACAAACTGCCACGGGTGCAGGGAATGCCGCTAAAGTCGCAGTATTCAGCTACGGGGTCGTCTGATGCGTCTGTCGTCGTGGCGAAGATGACTTCGTCCAGAGTTGTCGCACGTGAAGTGCGGGTGTAGACGCGAGTCAACATTGGCTGACCCGCGATGTCTGCCAGAATTTTTCCAGGCAAACGAGAAGAGGACATGCGTCCTTGGATAATGGCTACGATTTTGGGTTTCATAATTTTTTGTAGGGACGACGTTCTGTCGCCCTGGGCAGGGAGACCCTGCCCCTACGACTCCTGCGCAATGGAAGGAATCGGCAAAGAAGTCACAAATCCCTTCGCGCGGAATTTTTCGATATAGTCGCGCACCATCCAGTAATCAAGGCCGACCTGTTCGGCAATTTCAAAAACAGAAAGCTCGCCTTCAAAGCGCATCATGATCTTTTCAATGGCACGATTGAGCGCCCAATTCTCACGCCAATCGACCCACAGGCCGTTGCCGCTCAGAAAAACGGGGCCACGGAAAGTGCGCCTGGGAATGTAATTGGTGGCGTACATGCGAATGACCTGCTCCGCAGTTTCAGCGGCGCCGACCAGCATATCTTCATGGATAATTTCAAGGTTGTCGTCGGTGGTGTGATACTCATCATACGGCCAGCGGTTGATCGAGATACACGGCACGTTGACCCCAGGTCCGTTGATGACGCGCTCATCGTTGGCGGGAGCCGCCGCAAATTCACGTTCATCATGTGCCATATTTTTCACAACGTGGTGCGTAATACGGTCTAATAAATGATCGTTCTGTCTGGTGTGGTGCCAGGCAATTTTATTTTTGTTGCCTGTCATTTCCATGAAAATTCCACCGCGCAGATTTTGAATGAGATGTTCATTGTGTGAAAGATACACAATCGTGCCGATAGTCTCTGGCCCAAACCAAAAGCGGACACTCATCGAGCCAGCGGGCAATGGCTTCTCTGCAAGTCTGCGTGCCAGCTCAATCGTGCTGACCACACCCGCGCCATCGTCATTGGCCTGCATGGGGTGACAAGTATGCGCCTGCACGATGATCTCCCCTGCTGAAGCGTTCACTCCGCCTTCGGGATGGATGACGGCGGTTGCCATTTTGAATCCCTGCTTCGGGTCGGTAATAAATTCAGATTTGATGACCGCGCGATATTTTTTATCACGCGGAAGTTTGTCGAAGACGTTCTTCGCTAAACAGAATCCCCAGTCACGGTCGTAATATTTAAAAACCCACGGAATGGTATGCGGACGTTTTTCGTTGAAGAACAAATGCGCTTGCAGTTCTTCGAACGAAAGTAATTTATCGACAGGCAAAGAATATGAAACGATATGAAGCGGATTATTCTTGAAGTCCACTACACGCTCGCCGCCCTCGATCTCCAGGTACGCTTCATGCACCACGTAACGCTCAGGCACCTGCCATGTCCACGCTTTTTCGAGCGGAGTATAGGTCTCGATCGTGTAGTTGGATGAATCGGGCATGTACGAGCCAACGATCTCAAGCGTTTTGTCGTGGTCGTCAGAGGCGAGGGTGCGGTGCAGGGGGAAGAATTCAGCGAGGATGGATTTGAGAGAGGTGTAGGATTTCATAATTGATACCTTTTACATTTAAATTGTAGGGGCGGCGTTTTGCCGCCCTGGGCGGGAGAACCCCGCCCCTACATACAATTAATACTTCGGTTCTTCAATATAATGCAATTTCTCAGGGTGTTCACGCACGATCGGCGCCATGTTATCAAAAAATTCATTGGCGGTCATGTAATGCACTTTCGCACCGCCCACGGGAATTTCTTTGATCACGCCCGCATGAAGCAAGTCATTCATACCTGGCACAATGTATGTTTTCACACGGTCATGGTTGCGCACGAACATCGAATATTTTTTGATCTGCGGCACACGGTCATAGCCCATGTAAATTCCACCAAACTCTTTTACGCGGCGATAGTCACAGCCCACGTTGTATTCAATATAATGATGCATCGAAAATGTATTATTGAAATCAAGACCAATGCTGATCAAGGTTGCATTTAATTTATGGAACAATGCGAATGATGAATTCGGGCCGTAGGCTTCCGCATCTTCGGTCTTGGAAAATTCGTCAGCGCGTTTGCCCAAAACGGAAAAACTGTAGATCGGATGCGGAGTCCGCTTTGCGTTAGGTCTGAGGCGCGCCTGCTCGGTGATCATCCCCATTTTCGAAGGCGTCTCCAGCACGTCAAAATAATGTGTCTCCGTCCACGATTGAAAATTAAACGCGGGGAACATCACCGTGCCGTCTTTGCCCGCCAACTCCTGCATCACATCGATCACCGTGTCCACGCCGCCTTCGACGCCGCCCAGCGATTTATATGAAGTGTGAACAACAAGCGTATCGCTTTCGATTTTTATTTTTCCAAAACCAGTCAGCAAATCTTTTTTAGTGAGCATTTTTTTCTCCTAAACTTCGATAGACATTCATCAACGCTTCAGCATTCTTTTTCCAGTCCGCACGCATCACTGCGGACCTGCGGCTTGCGCGGCCGATCTCCGGCAGTTTCTCCCTTTGAGAGATCGCCGCCAGTATTTTTTCAGCGAGGTCATTCGCATCGCCATCCTTAAACAACCAGCCGTTCTCATCATTCACGACCCATTCCTTGTTGGCGGGAATATCAGAAACCAAACACGGCAGGCCGCACGACAACGCTTCCATCAAGGAGACAGACGAACCATCCACATGCGAAGGCGAGATATATAAATCAGCCATATGATACCAGCGCGGCAAGTCGGTTTGCGAAATCTGTCCGCCAAATGTGACGCGCTCCAGCACGCCGCCGTTCTGCAAAATCTGGCGAAGTTTTCCAGCCTGTGAGCCGCCGCCAAGCAAGATCAAATTTACATTTTCATTCTGCTGTGCAACCTTAACAAACGCGCGCGCGAGCACGTCCACGCCGTAGCGGGTTTCCCAGGAGCGGTTGCAAAACAACGTGACCGCGGACGATGGACGATCGACCATGGTTGGAGAAAAATGTTCCAAGTCCACGCCCCAGGGGAAGACGATTGTTTTTTCGGGGTTCATGCCATATGCAACGGCTTTATCTTTTGTAACATTTGCATCGCTGGTAAAGAACGTAGAACGTTTCAACGTGTAGCGAGTCACCCACTCCCACCACTTGTTGCGGTGGACATCGTCCATCAAATCAAATCCCCATGAAATGGTGAGGATGGGACGAAAGCCGCTTAAGATCGCGATGAATGCGCAAGTTTGAATCGGGCCTGCGTGAATCAGATCGGGGTTGATTTCTTTTACTAAACGTTTAAAGTCTAAAACTAACTTTACAAGATTACCCCAGCGGAATGGTTCACGTCCACCCTTCCAGATAACCTGCGTCACATTTTCAGGAACCGAACGATCTTCCACCGCTCGTGTATTCCCTTCCAATTGAACAAAGAAGACATCATGCCCGCCATCTGAAATGGCTTTTAGAAAACGATAATCGTGTGTGGAGTACCCGAGGGAGAAATAAAGGATTCGCATGTTGATATTTGATATTCGATATTCGGTACATAATGCCCAAATATCGAATATCGATTTCCGAGTATCGTCTTAAGCGCCCAAATCCGTCCAGCGCAGTTCTTTGCCGAGCGGCATATCGGTCAATGCTTTGGTGCCGATCACATTTTGGATCTGGTCAGGTTTGATCGCGCCAGGTGTGGCGGGACGAAGTACGTCGATCATGTCACGGGTGAAAGTTTCGCCCGCTTTGATCTCACGCGCGGCACGCAGACAACGGCGCTGTACGATCTGTGTTTCCTGTTCATTCTCTGCAATGAATTTATCTGAACTGCCCAATGAGCGTTCAAGCAGACGAGTCTCTTCGACCATCTTGGCCCAGTTTTCAGGGTTCATCGCAAATTTATGATCTGGCCCTTCACGGTCATTGCTGTCTGTAAAGTGGCGTTCGATCACGCGCGCACCCAAAGTCACCGCGCCGAGGACGGGAGCAACCGAATGGGTATGATCGGAGAGTCCCAGAATGACATCAGGAAACATCGTCGCAAAAGTTTTCAGTACATTCAAATGTAAATGGTCATAGTTATTAGGGCTGGCTGTGTAATTGGTATTGCATTGCATCAGCACCAACTGCTTATTAATTTTCAAAACGGCATGAACAGCTTTTTGCACTTCGCCAATCGTGGAAGCACCTGTGGCAATGAAGAACGGTTTGCCCTTGCTTGCCATACGCTCCAAGGCTTCGATCCAGTCAATTTCACCAGAGCCTGCTTTGTACACTTCCACATATTGGTCGAGGAAATCAATTGCTTCGAAATCATAGGGCGAGGAAAAATAGTCAATGCCGACTTCGTTACATTCTTCAACGAGAGTCATCGACCAGTCAAATGGAATAGACGCGCCTTTATAGACTTCAAAGACAGATTTCTTCCATGAGGCTTGATGGCTAACCTGTCCGCCATTCATGGATTTGAAGCCGTAATCCGAAACGATCTTCGGCGCATCAAAATTCTGAAACTTAGCCGCATCCGCGCCCGCTTCTTTCGCGAGGCGGATCAACTGCTTGGCACGCTCCATGTCCCCATCATGGTTGGCGGCGATATCTGCAATGAAATAAGTGGGGTGATTTAAGCCAATTGTGTGTTTTCCAAATTTAATTTCCATAAATCCTCCATTTCTGTGGATAGCGAAGCGTATTCTGTGGACAAGGATGGTGGAACCTGTGGATAACTGGTGCCTGATTGTGGATAACTTGACGATTAGCAGGGCACGGGCAGGGGATAAATCGTCCTAAAATGGGGATAAGCCCCGTCCCTACTGTGCATAACTGCGGATTTTCTGTGGATAACCCTGCTCAAACTGGGTGTAAAACTCGTCCAAGCCTGTGGAGAAATCGGGAAGAAATTCACCGAGAGCTGTGGATAATTTGCGGGTGGAAAGCCATAAATTGTGGGATCGCCGCGCGGTCAGGCTGGAAGAGAGAACCGACTTCGGCGAAATCTCACCTTCTTTCAAGCTGAATCTACGCGCAATCTCGACGCCAAACTGATACTTGCTCATCGCCTGCGGGCCGACGACATGATACAACCCGTTCAGGTTTTTTCGAAGCATTTTTATCAGTATGCGGGCTGTGTCATTCACCAGCATGGGACAAAAATTCACGTCAGTAAACCCGCTCATGCTTTTGTTGTTGGTGAGGTTATGGTGGAAGAATTCAGCGAGGCTTCTTCTACCGCTTAAGCTCCAGCCATAAAAATTGACCCGTGCCACAATTGCATCTGGGTTTTCAGCAAGCACAATCTGCTCACCTTCTAATTTTGTCTGCGAATAAACACCCAACGGATTGGGCACATCCTCTTCGGTATAGGAGCCTTCTTTTTCACCGTCGAAGACTGCGTCGGTGGAGATGTGAACGAGGGAGATGCCGCGTGCTTTGCAAGCCTTTGCCATTTGCGCGGGCAGGTCAATGTTGAGGCGGCGGGCAAGGTCTGGGTTGTTCTCGCAGGCTTCCAGGTCCGCTAGAGCGGCGCAGTTGATCAGCCATTCGGGCTGGGCAGAGTCGAGGACGGAATCCAATGTGCCAGCGTTTAATAAATCCCCATTAATAACTTTAAAAGGCGCATTAATTAATTTGCCGCGATCCACTGCGGTGATGTCGTGCGCGTTCATGGTCTCTTGCGCGAGATTGATGCCAAGCAAGCCACTAGCTCCAGTGATGAGAATGCGCGCCATCTTTATCCTTCGAGCTTGCCTTGGGTGAACAATTCTTCAAACGGTGCGATAAATTTTTTGATGCCTTCGATATCGAGCCACTCTGAATTGTTATCGCTGGAATAA
>JAVBXV010000056.1 GCA_030824405.1 Anaerolineales bacterium
AACGATTCGCGATCGAAAGAATTGCCTTTCGCAAACGCGATTCGCGCGCGAGTTCGTCCACCAACTCCACTTCTGCACCTGCAAGCGAAGGCGAAGAAGGCAACAGCGATAACTTCAATCTTTCATTCAATAACACATACGGAAAAATATTCGGCTCGCCCAGCAAAGCCTCATACGTGCCGCCCGCCACAGTTAATTTATCCACACCCAGGCAGGAGGTTGCATTGGCTTGCGGGTCAAGATCCACCACCAACACATTTTGTCCCAGCTTCGCAAGATACGCCGCCAGGTTAATTGTGGATGTTGTTTTGCCCACACCGCCTTTTTGATTCACCAACGTATAAATCTTTGTCACAACAAAACCTCCATCAAACAATCTTCAATTTCCTGTCGAGTGGGAATTCCACCCAAACCAACACGTGTCACCGAGTACGCCGCCAGGTTCGTTGCAAATCGCGCCGCTTCCCAGGGGTCACGCGTATTGAACAGCCGCACAAAAAACGCCGCCGCAAAAATATCGCCCGCGCCCGTTGCATCCAATTCATTCACCACAGGCGCACGAAACCTGCGGCGATCCCCATTCCAATACAAAACCGAACCCGCCTCACCCTCTGTAAGACATAGGATGCGCGTCTGATGCGCCATCGCTTCGACCAGTTCCAGATCGCGGTTGATATCTTCCACGCTCATCACCACGCCTCCCACTGGACCGAGAACCTGCTCGCTGTTTTCCCAGGCAGATGCATGCACCTTGCCATTTTCATCCCAAGCCCGCATCCATCCCTGCGGCGTTACCCCAACTAAAGACGAGGAAAACTGTTTCGCCAATTTCCCGTCCACCTCCTGCGCGATGGGCGCAAGATGAACCACGGGGGTGTTTCGCCAAACGGCTGGAATATTCTCAATATTAATTTCGGAAGCCTGATGATGCAGGGTTTGTTTACGACCCTGTTCTGTTTTTACGTTTTCAAAGGTTGTGCTGAAATCTGAAGGGATGGTCACGACCTGTATCCCATTCAATGCCTGTAAAGGAGCATCACTCCCTGCAGAAGTGACAATGCCAACGCGCATTCCCAGCGCACGCGCCGTCAACGCGGCGTATGCCACAGAACCGCCCAACTGATTCCCCGCAGGCGTAATATCCACAGCTACGTGGCCTATCGCAAGATAATCCACTGGCTGAAGAGTGACTGGTTCAAGCATGTATGAATTATACCGTAGGGAAAATTTTAAATAAAAAAAGGGACACAGCCAGGCTGTGTCCCTTTGCGATCGATTGATTATTCTTTCGGTAGAATGACCACTTTGCGATAGGGCTCATCGCCAGCGCTTTCGGTGGTAACGGCGGGGTCACCGCGCAATTCAATATGAACAACGCGTCGTTCGCTGGAGGGCATCGGTTCCATGGTCGCTTTTTTACCTGTCTTGGTGACCTGGTCTGCCATGCGGCGCGCCAGTGTGCGAATTTGTTTTTCGCGGCGGGCACGATAACCTTCCACGTCAATGGTCAACTGCACCCATTGCTGTGTTTCCTTGCCAACGATCAGGGATGCAACATGTTGAAAAGCATTCAGGGTTTCTGCATGGCGGCCGATCAGGGCACTCAGGTCCTCGCCGCGCACGTCGACAAGAATGTTGCGATGATCGTCATTGCTGCTCTCATCAAAATGCGCCGAGACCTGCGCCTTCATCCCAAGGTGATGAATGAGCTTGGAGACCACTTCTTCAGATTTGTTGAGAATTGGGTCGTTAAGCTCGTCAATTCTTCTGGGTACCGCGGCAGTTTTTTCTTCGGTGCGTTTTTCTTCCACGCGTTTTTCTTCGCGCTTCTTTTCAGGACGAGGTGATTTGGCTTCGCGAGGTTTTTGTTCACGCGCTTTCGGCGCTGATTCTGCTTTTTGTGTTGGAGCAGGTTTCGGCGCGGGGGAAGCGGGTTCTTCATATCCAGGAGGAGGATTTACAGAAAGACGCACGCGTACCTGGCGTCCACCAAGTCCGAATAATCCTTTTGTGCCCGAATCTAAAACCTCAACACTGACAGCGTCTGCGGTAAGCCCAAGTTGTGCCAGCCCTTGTGAGAGGGCTTCTTCAACAGTTGGGGCAATGATTTCAAGCGTGGCTCGCTCGCTCATGGGTGCCTCCCTATTTTTTCTTGGTAGTAGGTTGTTGTTTATTGCCGCCAGGCAAGAGGTTGCGCCAATTGGCACGGCCAGTTGCGGCATATTGCGCAATACCCAGCAGGTTGCTGGTGATGAAATATACTGAAATGCCTGATGCAAAGTTCAATGCGAACCAGCCAAGCAGAAGGGGCATGTAGATGCTCATCATGCCGTTCATGGCCGCGGTTTGGTCATTGGGGTTGGTGGAGGGCGGCATGGTCAGTTTGGTTTGCACGTAGGTGGTGAGGGCAACAATGATTGCCAGTGTGGGAAGTGCAAAACCTAAAATGGCAATGGACTCGGGGCGCCCCAGATCCATCCACAAAAATTTACTATTGAGGGGGATCAAGTTGTCAAAGTTGAGGAAGGAATAGGTGGAAGCGGTACGCGCAAGCTTCAACATATCCAACGGGCTGGAAGCCATGGCGCGGTTGATGCTTTGATACAAGCCAATGATGATCGGGAATTGGACGAGGGTGGGCAGGCAGGACGCAAATGGATTAATGCCGCGCACTTGATAAATTCGCATTTGTTCCTGTGCGAGTTTCTCACGGTCTTTGGCGTACTTCTTTTGTATTTCCTGCCATTCCTTGTCGTTCTGTAATTCCTGCATGGCTTGCGCACCCTTTACCTGTTGGGCATTCAAAGGCCAGGTAATTGCGCGGATGAGGATCGTGAATAAAATGATCGCAAGACCAAACGTGTGTGGACCATGGCCGAGCACATTATAGATCCACAGTAAAAGATTGGTCATGGGTTGGATGATAAAAGATTCCCACATGGGTCAGGTTCCTTATTTTTCTGGCGTAAACGTCCAGGCTTGTTTGCCTTCGACGTCATACGCGGCTAGTGAGAAATCGGCTTTATATGGAGCAACAAGGATAAGGTCGCCGGAGGTGATGGGAGTGGTGTAAATATTTCCCTTTTCACCGCCAAGATCTTTTTCCCAGACGATCTTTGAGTCTTTATCCAGGGCGTAGAAGGTGCCTGATTCTGTTGCGATATAGATCTGGTCTCCAACAACAAGCGGGCTTGCTATGATGGGACCATCTGGTTTGATACTCCAGTTTTGTGTGCCGCTGGCAAGATCAAACGAGAATACGTTGCCAGTGAGGTCGGCGTAGTAGAGGGTTTCGCCATCAAGAGCGGGCGTTCCCCAGATCCAATCTGCTGCTTCGGCGATCACTTCATGGTCGCCGTTGGGTGAGATCAATTCGATCTTCGATGCAAATGAACCGATGTAGACGCCATTTTCAGTTACAACGGGGCTGCTGGGTGCTGCGCCGCCAAGGTCAATGGGTTCACGGGTTGAACCATTGGCTGGGTTAATGATATGAAAATGATGATCGAGGGAGGCGACATAAATGACGCTGCCATCTGTTGAGGGAGTAGCCCACAAGGCACCGCCAATTTCAATGGGTTCACCAGCAGGCTGTCCTTTCATATCCAAGACATAGATGAAGCCATCTGTATTTGGAGCATAGATCGTGTCATTTAATACGAGCGGAGCGGCCACCCACTTGCCTTTGGCATCTGTGAACGGCTCAGGCCAGTTGGCTTTGCCTGTTTCAGGATTGATACTGACAAAGGCATGGTTTGTGCCTTCGCTGCCAATCAACAATTGTCCATCTTCGGTGAGTACGGGTGTGGCGAAGAAGATATTTTTGGTATCCGCTTTTTCTGGGTAGTGCCATACTTCTTTGCCTGTTTCAAGATCCACTGCGTAAACGTAGGAGCCGCTGGAGAGGTAGGCGCGTTCGGCATCTGCAGACAGGCCTGGCCAGGTATTAACGGCTGTGCTGCTTCCAGTACATGCACTTAAGGCAAATGCGCCAAGTACAAGTAAAAGAATCAAAGTTGTTTTTTTCATATTCAATTTGGTATTACTCCTGATAATTATAGAAGCAAAGAAGAGACGCTTCTACTGAATGTTCATGGGACGGGGTCGTATCCACCTCGATTAAATGGGTTACAACGCAAAACACGCCAGGCTGCCATAAAGGAGCCTTTCAGCGCGCCATGTTTATAAATGGCTTGATATCCATAATGGGAGCAGGAGGGATAAAAACGACAGGTGTTTGCGGGCAGGCCCGGGGAAACGACTTTTTGGTAAAGGCGTATCAGCGCCAGCAATGCGATACGCGGCCAATTAACCAGTGTGCGCGGCATATCGCGTAAGCGTGGCTCATGCGAATAATCGTGCAAATGGAATTCTTTTTCAGGATCCATCTGATGGGAGAATATGTGCGCGGTTAAAGAGTGTGTTTACAGCGAGACGGGTGTCTGCCAAAGTGGCAGTAACAAGTGCGGGTCGGGCGATCAGGATCAGGTCCCAGCCTGAAGCGATGGAGGGCAGCAATGGGCGCACAGTTTCGCGTAAAAGTCGTTTGGCGCGGTTGCGATGTACTGCTGACCCAGTCGTCTTCCCCGCTGTAACGCCAACCTTGGTGTAGGCGGACCCATTTGCTTGTATAACTAAGACAACAAGCGGGTGGGCATAGGACTTTCCAGATTGCCGCACCCGCTTGAAATCTTCCGAGCGGGTCAGGCGAAATCTGCTCTGCACCTATACCTCGAAAGAGTAACTTACTCCACACTCAAGGTTCGTTGGTTTACCAACGAACCTTCTTCACATGCTGGTTTGATTTGACGGTCAGTTTATAGCGGCCCTTAAGGCGGCGACGCTTTAAAACATTACGACCATCAGCTGAAGCCATACGATGGCGGAAGCCATGTACACGCACGCGGCGGCGGATCTTGGGTTGATATGTACGCTTAACCATTGATTGATACTTCCTTATTTCTTAAAAGATGAGTGCAAGTCCCACTTTTAGCGGGAACTGGCTTTCTGTGAGTGGCGGGCAATTATACCGCGAGGTTTTGGATTCGGTCAATTTGAATTGTGGAGGAATTTGCCATTTTCCGGGGGCCGCCAGGGGACGAATTCAGAGGGCAATCAAATTATAATATCCCTCTTGAAGGAGTTTTGCAATGCCCAAAACAACGGATCATTTCGAAAGCCTGTTTACATACGCTCCCATTTCATTGTGGGAGGAGGATTATAGCGGGATCAAGCTCTTTTTTGACGAGCTGCGTTCACGCGGAATAATGGACTTAAACCAGCACTTTGACACTCACCCTGCGGACATTGACACATGTATGAAGCGCATCAAAGTTCTACATGTAAACAATGAAACCCTGCGTATGTTCGGGGCAAAATCGGAAAAGGAATTATTGACCAATCTCGACAAGGTCTTCCGAGATGAAATGCGCGAGCACTTTCGCACTGAACTGCTCACTCTCTGGCAAGGTGAAATCAATTGGTCTGGTGAAGGCATCAACTATACGCTGGATGGAAGGCCTTTAAACATCCGCCTAAACTGGAAAATTCTGCCTGAATGCAGTGACAAGTGGGAATGCGTGATGGTGGCTATTCAGAACATCACCGAGCTAAAACAAGCGGAAGCACGTTTTCGTCATCTCTTCAACCATGCTCCCATTTCTTTATGGGAGGAAGACTATCATGAATTGAAGGAACTGTTTAATGAGATCCGCGCACAGGGGGTAACGGACCTACAAGCGCATCTTTCTGGAAATCCAAAACTGATCGACCGTTTCATCAGCTTGATTCGTGTCCTCGACGTTAATCAGAAAACCCTTGACCTGTTTGGCGCACCCACCAAGGAAGTTCTTCTCCAAAATTTAGACAAGGTATTCCGCGACGAAATGCGTCAGCATTTTCTGGGCGAACTCATGGACATGTGGAATGGGAAAGTTTCCTACGAGCGCGACGGTATCAATTATTCGCTTTCAGGTGAACCATTTAACATCCATCTGGACTGGCGGTTGATGCCCGGGCACGAAGAGGATTTCAACTGGGTACTTGTGGCGATCCAGGATATTACCGCCCGCAAAAAAGCGGAGGAATACCTGCGCTACCTTGGCACACATGATGTGATGACAGGTTTATATAACCGAGCTTATTTTGAAGAGCAGATCATAAAACTTGCAGACACACCTACGGTTAGCATCATCATGGCTGACCTGGATGGTCTGAAACAGGTAAACGACACACTGGGGCATCAGGCAGGGGATAAATTCATCCGCCGAGCTGCGGAAATTCTCAAATCCGCTTTCGATGATGAAGTTGCCATCGCCCGCATTGGCGGAGACGAATTTGCGATACTACTTCCAAACCATAACAGTGAAGATGCGCAAAAGATCGTTGACCATATCCGCTCCTTGATCCCACTTAATAACAAGTACTATCAAGGCCCCGAGTTGGACATCTCTCTTGGTGTATCCACCCGTAGGGAAAACGAAGCACTTGAAAAGACCATGATGCGTTCCGATAATTCCATGTACGAGGAAAAAGCCGTACATCATAAAAACGGAAATAAATAATAAAAAAACTGCCTGTAAAAAACAGGCAGTTTTTTTATTCTCTTTAAGTCTTTACTTTAGCAGCAATCCAACTTTATCTGGATTCGTTGGGTCAGACATATCTACCATGACAGGTACCACTGCGCCAACCTGTACCTGAGAAAGGCGGATGATGGGTACTGTCATAATCTTGGTCAATTGATATGGAGCTCCATACGGCATGCGGATCTCCAAAACGAGGGTAACACGCGGATTGTCATTGATGCGCATACCTGTATCTTGCAGAGACAAAATGGTCGCCTCACCCTGTGTCCCTTTTTCGACCAACTCTTGCGCGCGCTTCTGGTTGTTACGCATGAAATAGATCGGTATTCCGATCGATGCCGCCACGATCACACCTGTACAAAGCAGTGACCCACAAACCATAAGGATCGTAAACAAAATACTTCCGCCAGCTAAAAGTTCCATGATTCAACACTCCTTGGGTAATAAAATGATGTCTCAAGTGTACAGTAAGTAGCATAAAAAATATGTGGGTATTTAGTCCTACTCAAAAGGAGCCATATGGATTTCAAACTGACGATCTTCTCTGACTATATATGACCGTGGTGCTATGTCGGCCAGGTTGTGGTCGAGAAACTGAAAGAAGAATACAAAGTGGACGTGGAATGGCGTCCGTACTACCTGAGGCCTGATACGCCTCCCGAAGGAATGCCCCTCCCCGACTATATATTAAACGCCCGCAACTCGGGCTCGGAGGATCGGCTCAAACAAATGGCGAACATGCACGGGCTGGAGTTTGTGTCTGTAGAACGCATCATCAACACACGGCTTGCGCATGAAGCGACAGAGTACGCCCGTCAGCATGGCAAGGTCAACGAATTCCATCGCGTGGTCTTCCGCAAAGTCTATGGCGAGGGAGTGGACATCAGCAAGTGGGATGTGCTCCGCGCCGCCGCCGAGGAAGTTGGCCTGGACGGTGCAGACATGCAGCAGGTGGTGGAAAGTGGCACGTACACGGCTGAGGTTGCCGCGCAGGTTGAGAACGCGCAGCAAATTGGCGTGACAGGTGTGCCAACCTATGTGATCAATGACCGCTACGCAGTGGTCGGTGCGCAGCCTTATGAAGTCTTCAAACGAGCATTGACCCAGATCATGGATAAAAAAATATAGCTGTTCCAAATAAAAAGACCCGCCCGCGAAATTGATTTCGCGGGCGGGTCTTTTTATGCACTTTGTCTACCAGCCAAATTCATCGAACGGATTGCCGTTCAAATGATTTGTGATCGCGCGTGCCACATACGGAATTATATTTTCAGGCAATTCATCCACACTCACCCAGCGCAAGTCATCGCACTTATTCGGCTCCGCGTTGAAGGGTTCACCCTGCCATCGTTCAACATGGATGAAGAAATCCACGCGCTCGTCCCCTTCTGAGCGATGCATAACTGACGAAAAGGCCATGTCATCTTTTTCGATCTGCACACCCACTTCTTCATTTGCCTCGCGCATGGCAGCTTCGATCACGGTTTCACCGCCATCCAAATGTCCAGCAGGGACGCTGTATTCGCCATCGCGAAAGCCTGTATTAAAGCGGCGCAGTAATAGAATCTGATTTTCGCGAAAGAAAAGCAAATGCGCAGTGACAGGGAATTTTGCCCGCGTCATTGAAAATATGTTTCCAAAATTCTTGTCTTTTTCTCCGCAGAGATAAAAGAAGCCTCGCAGGCAAAACGGTTGCAGGTTTTTATATCATCCAGACTCATGCCAAGGACTTCATACGCGATGCGATATTCATTATTGACATTCGTCTCCAACACTTCGGGGTCATCTGAATTGATCGTCACCTTCACGCCGAGATCGAACAGTTTCTTAAGCGGGTGCTCTTCAATCGTCTTTACAGAATTGGTCAGGTAATTGCTCCAGGGGTTAACCTCAAGCGTAATATTGCGTTCCTTGATCAGTTCCACAACTTTCATATCTTCAATGCTGTGAATACCGTGGCCAATGCGGTCGGGTTGAAACGCGTGGATGGTGTCCCAAACCGCCGAGGCGGGCGTATCTTCCCCAGAGTGAATGGTCACCTTCAAGCCCGCATCTTTTGCTTTTCGTATCGGTTTCACAAAATCGTCCATTGGATAAAGCAGTTCCCCATCCGCAAGGTCAACGGCTTGAATATGCTTTTGATGACGGATCGCCCAATCTACAGTTTTGACGCAGGACTCCGCGCCCATGCCGCGAGACGTGATCGCAATGATGCCGATCGCCATGTCCAATTCACGTTCGGCGCGTTCCTGCGCACGCAACAACCCTTCGAGACAGGCGTCCCAATCTAAATTATGTCCATGAAAAGCCCAATCGGGTGAAAAGCGCACTTCGAATAATTTGATATTTTGCTTCGCACAGTCTTCGAACAATTCCCATGCAATTCTTTCGAACACAGCAGGCGAAGTAATGCTATCCTGAAAAATATCGAATGCCTCCAGAACGGCTTGTAAACTCTGCAACTGGTCATAGACCTTGACATGCTTGTCTAATTCACTAACTTCATAAGAAGGCAGTTTCAAATTATATTCACGCGCCACATCAATGATCGTCTGCGTGCGAATCGCGCCTTCGAGATGGCAGTGGATCTCGGTCTTTGGAATGTCGTTATATTTTGGGTCAAAGTTTTTCATGGCAGCCTGCTTTCCAAAAGAATAACCTTATTTTACTCTGCCGCCAACTTCAATACAGTTTGCAGCAGCACGTTCGCGCCGTTCACGCAATCTTCCCATTTGGTAAATTCACGCGGCGCATGGCTGGCTCCCTCCACCGAAGGGACGAAGATCATGCCGATCGGGCAGAGCTCCGCTAACGATTGCGCATCATGGATCGCGCCCGACGCAAGCACCGTGCTGGATAACACCAACGTATCACACGAACCCTGAAATGCCTGCTGGATCTCCGCGCTCATTAAATTCGGCAGATGTTTTCCAAGTGGTTCAGTGATCAACTGCAAACCGAACTGCTCCGCTTTTTGATGCGCCAACTTTAATAAAGCATCCTCCAACCTTAAAAGCTGTTTTCCATCGGGCGAACGAAATTCAAGTAACAGGTCTGCACGCGCTGGCACAATATTAGATGCACCCGGTGTAAACTCGATCTTGCCAACATTCGCAACACAATTCAAAAAATCACGCATCACGATCTCGCGCACCGCCACAGTAAATGCACTTGCCCCCTGCCCCGCATCCAAACGATCATCCATTGAAGTCGAGCCCGCATGATCTGCGCGGCCAATAAAACTCAAACGATACGATCCATACCCTACGATCGCAGAGACAATGCCAATATCAATTCCTGCGCGCT
>JAVBXV010000094.1 GCA_030824405.1 Anaerolineales bacterium
CCTGATCATCTCCCGTGCACAACCTGGCATGAGCATTTCCTCCCCAGATGCCTCGATCAACACCATGGACAATTTGCGCGAGATGGCGATGACCCTCTTCGGGCAATATCTGCTGCCTTTTGAAGTCACCTCCATTTTGCTTTTGGTCGCGATGGTGGGCGCGGTTGTACTGACAAAGCAGGAAAAGGGAGAACAAAAATAATGGTCCCTGTAAATTATTACGTGGCACTTTCCGCCGTTTTGTTTTCCATTGGCGCACTCGGTGTACTCATCCGCCGCAACCCGTTGATCATCTTCATGTCCATTGAGTTGATGCTCAATGCCGCGAACCTGGCCTTTGTGGCTTTTGGCCGTTCCTTTGAATTACAGGGCGGGCAGCCATTCTTTGGCGGGCAGATCTTCGTGTTCTTCGTCATTGCCGTGGCCGCCGCAGAAGTGGCTGTGGGTCTCGCTCTGCTCGTGGAGATCTTCAAGACCAAAAAGAATATCAATATTGATGAGTTGAATTCCTTAAAAGGATAATTCGATATTCGATACTCGACTATCGAACACCCAATAACGGGTATCGAATTACGGAGAAATGTATGCACTTAAGCGAAACAGTAAGTTCAGGATTTTTCTTTTTAGCCCCGTGGCTGGTCTTTGCACCGCTCACTGGTCTGCTCATTAATGCCATTTTTGGGAAGCGCTTCAGCGAACGAACCATTGGCACAGTGGCGAGCCTGGCTTCAGGCGCGGCATTTGTGGTTTCGGTTTTGCTGGCTTATTCGGTCTCACTCAATCATGGCGAAATGGTGCGCTGGCGTCTCGCGGAGTGGATCCACATTGGCTCTCTCAGCCTCGATTGGACCTTCCGCATTGACTCGCTCTCGGCCACGATGATGCTTGTCGTTTCAGGCGTGGGCACTCTCATCCACATCTATGCCATTGGATACATGCACGAGGATGTCCGCTTCAAACATGAAGAGGGACGTTTTGCCCGCTTCTTCATGTTCCTCAACCTGTTCATTGCAGCGATGATGATCCTCGTTAGCGGCGACTCCTACATGATGCTCTTCGTTGGCTGGGAAGGCGTGGGCTTGTGCTCATTCCTCTTGATCGGCTTCTGGTACGAAATGGATACGCTTGCCCGTCCTTCCTGGGCAAACTCCAACGCTGCCAAGAAAGCCTTCATCACCAACCGCGTCGGCGACTTCGGTTTCCTCATCGCTGGTTTCCTGATGTTCTGGTATCTCGGCTCATTTCAATTTGACGAGGTCTTCAAAGCCGCGCCTGCTGTTGCAGAATCTGCTCCGTGGGTGATCGTGGCAATCACGTTATTCATGTTGATCGGCGTTGCGGGTAAGTCTGCACAGATCCCGCTTTACATCTGGCTGCCAGACGCGATGGCAGGCCCAACTCCAGTCTCGGCTTTGATCCATGCCGCGACGATGGTGACCGCAGGCGTTTATCTTGTCACTCGTTCGGCTTCAATTTACACACTCGTCCCACAGGCGCAATACATTGTTGCAATGGTTGGTGCAGGCACAGCACTTTTTGCTGCCACGATTGCAGTCGGTCAATACGATATCAAAAAAGTTCTGGCGTACTCCACCATTTCACAGCTTGGTTTCATGGTTGCGGCAGTGGGTATGGGTGCGTACGTGGCTGGTATGTTCCACCTGATCACACATGCCTTCTTCAAGGCATTGCTCTTCCTCTCCGCTGGTTCTGTCATTCTTGGCCTCGAACGTGGACATCACGCGCATGCACATCACGCGGCTCACGATGATCATGGAAAAGGAAAGAAGAAGAAAGACGATCACGGACATGCTGAAGAAGAACATGGTGAAGTTTTTGACCCAGGCGATATGCGCAATATGGGCGGGCTTCGCAAGACCATGCCTGTCACATTCTGGCTTTACATCATCGGCACATTGGCTCTCGCGGGTATCTTCCCGTTCGCGGGCTTCTGGTCTAAAGATGAAATTCTGCTCGATGCCAGCCTGCATTTCACCAGCATCTATTGGCAGTTGGCAATTGCCGCATTCTTCACCGCCTTCTACATGGGGCGTCAAATTTGGATGGTCTTCTTCGGCGAGGCGCGCAGCGACGCGGCGAAGCACGCACAGGAAAGCCCAAAGGTGATGACCGTGCCGCTTATGGTGCTGGCAGCCTTATCGGTATTGGGAGGCGCATTAAATCTTCCGTTTGAAGGCTTCCATAATTTAGGTCACTGGCTGGGACACACCCTCGGCGAAGTCGAAGGTCTCCCGCTTGATTTGAAAGTTGCTGGCATTTCCACAGCGCTGGCTTTGCTCGCCATTGTGATTTCCTGGTTCCTGTATGGGCGCAACCCGCTCAAGACTGGTCAGATCGACCCGCTCAAGAAACCGCTTGGGTTTGTATTTACAGGCATGGAAAACAAATGGTTCGTGGATGAAGGATATTTTGCCCTCATCATCAACCCGTTCAAGAAAGCATCTGCCTTCCTTGCAGATGTGATCGACTGGCGCTTCTGGCACGACTTTGTGCATGATACGGTTATTCTGGGAACGTACAACTGGCTGAGTGAGATCGCGCTGAACAAATATGCCGATCAAAAAGGCATTGACGCGTTCGCCAACTGGCTCGGCACTGCAACACAATGGATCTCTGAAAACATGCGCAAGATCCAGAACGGTTTTGTGCGTTCTTACGCGCTCTCTGTGATGTTGGGCGTGGTTTTGATTTTAGGTTATCTCATATTTAAGTAGTCAAAGGTCTCAGTCAAAAGTCAGACCTGCGACCTTTGACCTTCGACGATCTCGCATTCGAGGATAGAACATGGAATTTCTTTTACAACCTCTTACTCTCCTGACCTTCTTCCCGCTTTTGGGCGTACTCGTGATTCTTTTCATGAAGTCCGAAATGAAGACCGCCATTCGCTGGGTAGCATTGGTCACATCGTTGATCACGCTGGGCCTTTCGTTGTGGGTGCTTTCGATGTTCACCGCATCGAACCCAGACCTGCAGCTTGAAGCCAAATACTCGTGGATCCAGGTCGCTGGATGGAACATCTACTACTATCTTGCAGTAGACGGCTTGAGCATTTTGCTGGTTCTGCTCACCGCCTTCCTGACGCCGATCTCCCTGCTCTCCACATGGACAGCCGTGGAAGACCGCGTCAAGGACTTCATGATCTTCTTCCTTCTTTTGGAAGTGGGCATGATGGGCGTGTTCCTCGCGCAAGACCTGTTCATGTTCTACATCTTCTGGGAATTCACCCTCGTCCCGATGTACTTCCTTATCGGCCTCTGGGGCGGACCGCGCCGCGTGTATGCTGCAGTCAAGTTCTTCCTGTACACAATGGCTGGCTCCATTTTGATGTTGATCGCCATTTTGTTCCTCGGCATCCAGACCAATACATTTAACATCCCAGATATGCTCAAAGTTTTGCCTGAGTTGTATTCATCAGGCGCGATCGCTTCTGGAACACAGATGTTGCTCTTTGTGGCCTTTGCCGCCGCGTTTGCGATCAAGGTCCCAATGTGGCCGCTGCATTCCTGGTTGCCCGATGCCCACGTGGAAGCCCCCACTGCAGGTTCAGTTATTCTTGCTGGTGTGCTGCTCAAGATGGGTACCTATGGCTTCCTGCGCTTCAACATTGCGCTCTTCCCTGATGCCACAGTAACCGCCGCCCCGTGGATCGCATTGCTCGCGACCATCGGCATCATCTACGGCGCCGCAGTTTCCTACGCCCAGGCAGATATGAAGAAGCTGGTTGCTTATTCATCGGTCAGTCACCTTGGTTTCGTCATGCTTGGTTTATTCGCGTTGAATCCCCAGGGCGTGGCGGGTGCCATTTTACAAATGATCAACCACGGCTTAAGCACAGGTGCGTTGTTCCTCCTCATCGGTATGATCTACGAACAAACTCACACCCGTGAAATCAAAGTCTACGGCGGGCTGTGGAAGGTGACTCCTGTGTTCGGAACGATCATGTTGATCGCGTCTCTTTCGTCCATGGGCTTGCCTGGTCTTAATGGTTTCGTGGGTGAGTTCACCATCTTGCTGGGCGCATTCGGCTCGAAAGCGATTGGCAACCCGTGGTACGCAGGCATCTCCGCCATCGGCGTCATTATGGCGGCAGTGTATATTTTGTACATGTTCCAGAAAGTTTTCCTCGGACCTGCTGGCGAGATCACACACCATCACGAACTGAAAGACCTCAATGTGCGTGAGTTGATCATCATCGTTCCGTTGCTTGTCTTCATTTTCTGGATCGGCTTGTACCCTGCGCCGTTCTTCAATCTTATCGCCCCTGCGGTTGAAAAACTTTTATCCGCTTTACCTTTGTAAATCACAGATGAAAAGGATGAACACAGACAGCATGCTTTGCCCTTTGTGTTCATTCGAGTCCTTCGTGGTTAAAAGATTTTTGGAGCGTTCATGACGCAACCTCAATTTACAGATTTTTACACACTTCTCCCCTTCACGATCCTTGTTGTGTGGGCGTGCGTACTTTTGCTGGTGGATTTGTTCATCCCGAAAAACCGTAAAAGTATCACCGCTGCCCTCGCCGCATTCGGTCTGGCTGTGACACTGGGTTACACCATTTCGCAGATCGGGGTATCCAGCATCGGCTTTAATGGCATGGCCGTACTCGACGGCTTTTCCACGTTTGCCAATGTGCTGCTGCTCATCAGCGGTTTGTTCGGCATTGCGCTCGCGCACGGCTACACCAAACGCATGGGCATTCAACGCGGAGAATATTTCACCCTCATTCTTTTCAGCGTAACAGGCATGATGTTGATGGCGCAAGCCGCAGATCTCATCATCGTTTTCCTCGCGCTCGAATTGCTTTCCATCCCGCTGTATGTTCTCGCAGCCTTTACCCGCAAAGTTGAATCGGAAGAATCAGGCGTCAAATATTTCCTGCTCGGCGCATTCGCCACTGGATTTGTCGTTTACGGCACCGCACTCATCTTTGGCTCGACAGGCACCACATCCCTGACTGAAATTGCCGCAGCCGCCTCCAACGGCAGCTCGGGCCTGCTTCTGTCCATTGGGGCTGCGCTCCTCCTCGTCGGCTTCGGCTTCAAGGTGGCAGCAGTTCCCTTCCACATGTGGACCCCTGACGTATATCAAGGTGCACCCACTTCTGTGACCGCTTTCATGTCTTCGGGTGCGAAGATCGCTGGCTTCGTGGCTTTGCTGCGTGTGTTCGCCACCGCCTTCCCGTCTCTGTCTTCAGATATGACAGGTATCCTCTGGGTCATGTCTGCGTTGACCATGATCCTCGGTAACTTAGTTGCCATCTCACAGACCAACATCAAACGCATGCTGGCTTATTCGTCCATTGCGCATGCGGGCTATATCCTCATGGCGTTTGTCCCCTATGGAAACAAAGACGTTGTCTCCACGTCCATTGCGGCAGGCTTGTTCTATTTGCTGACTTACGTGCTGACCAACTTCGGCGCATGGGCAGTTGTCATCTCGCTCGAAAAAGCCGAAGGCAAGGGGCTTGAGATCAGCGACTACGCAGGCCTTGCAAAGAAGTACCCTGCGCTGGCCGCGGCCATGGTTGTATTCATGCTTTCGTTCATCGGCTTCCCGCCCACATTGGGCATGGTCGGTAAGTTCTACCTCTTCCGTGCCGCATTGGCAGGTGGATTCACTGGGCTGGCGATCCTTGGTGTGGTGACATCACTTGTCTCCGCATATTACTACCTGCGCATCGTTGTGAACATGTACATGCGCGAAGGCGATCCCGTCGTTGAAAGCGAACCCTGGCTCACTTTCACAATTGTCGTCACCGCAGTTGCTACAGTGGTACTCAGTTTCGTTCCGCAGTTCCTCTTCCTGTTGGCAAGCACGGCACTGTTGAAATAAATAATCTTTTCAAGCACAGATAAAATGCCCGCGAAAGATTAATTTCGTGGGCATTTTATATTTTCTGTTACAGCTAATTTTTTGCATCAAAAACGGCAAATGGACAGGTTCATCTCTCTCCTCCCGGCCAGCCTGTTTATTGACAGTGCATTTCTTTGCGGTATAATACCCTCCGCACAAATGGTCGACTAGCTCAATTGGCAGAGCAAATGACTCTTAATCATTTGGTTCTGGGTTCGAGTCCCAGGTCGATCACAAAAGAGGCATCCAATACTGGATGCCTCTTTTGATTCCTGTAATTTTGATTACTTTATCAAACTCAACAGCCACACGATCAGCGGGGCAAAGATCAGTGCAGGCAGGAAATTCCCCACACGGATCTTTTTGATCTCCAACAGATTGCTGATACCCAACCCCATCAAAAGCACGCCGCCTGTGGCGGTCATTTCACTCATCATCGGGGTGGTGATGATGCTGCTTAATTGTGCGGCCAGCAGGCTGATGCCGCCCTGATACACCAGCAGGATCAGAGAGGAAAATATTACACCGATCCCCAGCGTGGACGCGAATGCGATCGACGCGAATCCATCCAATGTGGATTTGACGGCCAGCAGGTTGTAGTCGCCAGTCAAGCCATCCTGAATGGAACCGAGGATCGCCATCGGCCCAATGCAGAACAACAGCGAAGCCACCATGAATCCGCGCACAAAACGCGAGCCAGAACCTGTCTCGCTGTCTCGCGAGAATCTTTTTTCAAGCTTCTCCCCGATGGCTTGCAAGCCATCCTCGAGCCCAAGTGTTTCACCCACAAGAATTCCGAGGATCACTGCGCCAAGCACAATAAGCTGGTTTTCACTGTCCAGAAACATTTGCAGACCCATGGCCGTTGTGAACAGCCCCATGCCCGCAACCACTGTGCTCTTCAGCCGTTCTGGAATTCTCGACCCAAATATCAGCCCGATCACACTGCCGATGATTATTGCAACAACGTTGATGATTGTCCCTAACATGATTTTTCCTTTTCGTTTGAAATCGCGCTGGCATTATACACTTTATCACAGCGTCGCTTATAATTTTGCGCTATGATCGAAACTGTTCACATTGACATGACCCGCGAAGCGCTTGGCTCACGTATGAGCCCGCGTGCTATTGAGATCGTCATCGCCGCAAACCTCAAACAGGATTCCCTGCGCGGGCAATTCGGCCACGATGAATATCACTTCGACAATAACGCCTTCGAAAAAAGCTATGCCTACGTCACGGAGCAACGCGGCTACGTGCTCGCTTCATTGATGTCTCCAGGCGTGCTCTCTGCCTGGATCGCGTTTGGTAAATTAACTCACGCTGTACAGGATTTCTACTCACATACGAATTACATCTCGATGTGGATTGACCAACACAACGGCACGCCTCCCCCTCCGCCCGAAATTGATCCCGTCCGAAAAGATATTATCGAAAGCCCAGACATGTACTCAGCCAAAATATACCTGCCGTGGGACGCGTTGTATTTTGTCCCATTCATGCGCAAGCTTTCGATCAAATTTCTGCCCAAAGATTCACATGGCAGAATGAACCTGGATTCCCCGAAGCAGGGTCCGCTTTTTGAGTATGCCCGCGCCGCCGCCATCAAGCGGACCGTGCATGAATTTGAGATTCTGGAAAAGATGCTCCCTCCTGAAATGCTCACGAAGTTTGTGGATCTGTAACTGTATCAAATGAAGTAAATGCCTGAAGTGCTGTGGTAGGTTTGAGCGCGGAGTGAAGCGGGTTCTTCATCCAATGTGCGAAAGGGTATAATCACAATATGGATACTAAAACTAGACTTAACGAATCAATGAAAGATGCCATGAAAACTGGCGATGAAATTCGCAAGCGCACTGTGCGTATGGTGCTGGCTGGCGTGAAGCAGGTGGAAGTGGATAAGCGCGCCGATATGGAAGATATGGCTGTTGTGGCGCTCGTCCAGAAGGAGATCAAGAATCGACGTGAGGCCATCGAAGAAGCAAAAAAAGCTGGCCGTGAAGATCTGATCGCAGACAATGAAGCTGAGATCAAGGTGCTTGAGGTCTTTTTGCCGCAAGCCATGCCCGCTGAAGAATTGCGCGCGCTTGTGCAGGCCGCCATTGATGAAACTGGCGCCGTTGCGCCCAGCGACATGGGCAAGGTGATGAAAGTGGTTATGCCAAAAGTGGCTGGCCGCGCACCGAACGACGCCATTAGCTCGGCTGTAAAAGAATTGTTGAATAAATAAAATAAACTGTAAAGGGATGCGCAGACCTTTTGCGTAATTCCCCTTTGCGGTTTTTAATAATGCATGTAAAAAAACCTGTTTCCACCCGCATTCGAGTTCTTCAACTCTCTTTGATCATTGCGGTAGGCTTGATCTCTTTTGCCGCGCTTACTTTGCCGATCGGTTTGCGGCCTGTCACTCAAACATTGATCGCGGGGGCTGTTGCACAACTTACTGTGCAGGCCCCGCGTGATCTGGAATATGTGAGTGAAGTACGCACTGAAGAACGGCGTCAGGCGGCAGAGAGCGGAGTGGCGCCCGTGTTCACTTCGCCAGACCCTGCCATTGCCCGCCAACAAATTGAGCGCATGGACACCGCGCTGCAATACATCACTTCTGTGCGCGATAATGTTGAGTTGACCACAGCACAGAAAAAAAATGATCTGGTCAATTTAAGCGACGTGCGCCTAAAGCTGGAGACGATCGATTATTTGCTCGAGATTTCCAGCCCGCGCTGGCAGATCGTGGAATCGGAAGCACTGCGCGTACTGGAGCAGGTGATGCGCCGCTCCATCCACGAAGACGGGGTGACGGGGGTTCAATCTGGTTTGACCCAGATCGTCAGCCTTACATTAAATGAGCAGCAATCGGCGCTGGTGACAGAATTGGTCACTCCCTATGTTGTGCCCAATAGTTTTTACAGTGAAGAATTAACCCAGGCCGCAAAGCAGGCAGCGCGTGATGCTGTAAAACCTGTGGTGCAAACATATAAAGCGGGGGAAACGATCGTGCCAGCAGGGGAGATCATTACCCCGGCAGACATGGAAGCCTTTCAACAATTTGGCATGATCAGCACCGGCCAACGCTGGGAGGACATGGTTGGCGCGGGGGCGTTGATCCTGATCTCAATGATATTTGTGCCTCTCTATTTCTTCCGCCGTAAACGTGCTGTGATCGTGAATGATGCGCGAAACTTGATCGTGATCGCAATTGTGTTCACTGTCTTTCTGATCGGTGCGCGCCTGTTCACGAACCGCACTCTTGCCCCGTATGGATATCCATTGCAGGCTGCGGGTCTGCTGTTGACCACCCTGTTTGGCCTTGAGACGGGCCTGGTCATTATTATTCCGCTTTGTCTGCTTGCCGCCTACGGATTGCCCAATACGCTTGACCTTGCGCCTTATTATTTGATCACCTCTCTTGTGGGATTGCTGGTTCTGGGTCCCGCCCGTCGTTTTTGGGGATTCCTGCGCGCAGGTATGGCCATCTCACTTTCGGGGCTTGGGGTTCTGATTGCCTATCGGCTGCCCTTCTTCTCGCCAGATCTGCTGGGTGTGGTGCAGTTTATTGGCGTGATCGTGTTTGCTGGTTTTGCATCTGCCAGTGTCACATTGGTGCTTCAGTATATGTTCGCTCAATCGCTTGGCATCACCACAGCGCTGCAACTGTTGGATATTTCCCGCCCTGATTCTCCGCTTCTTCAATTCTTTTTGCGCAGCGCCCCGGGCACATATCAGCATAGTTTGCAGGTTGCGAACCTTGCCGAGCAGGCCGCAGAAAAGATCGGCGCAGACCCGTTGCTCACCCGCGTGGGCGCGCAATTTCATGATATTGGCAAAGCGCTCAACCCCAGTTTCTTCATTGAAAATCAGGTGCCTGGCAATGTCAACAAGCATCATGACATCACCCCCGAAGAATCAGCCGCAACCATCATCCGCCATGTGACAGATGGTATTGTGCTGGCAAAGAAATATCGCCTGCCGCGCCGCCTGCATGATTTTATTCTTGAACAT
>JAVBXV010000430.1 GCA_030824405.1 Anaerolineales bacterium
ATCATCATCGGCGCAGGCTTTGTAGGCCTCGAAACCGCCCGCGGACTTGCCAATGCGCGCGTACGCATCACACTGATCGATAAGAACAATCATCATCTCTTTCAACCTTTGTTATATCAAGTTGCCATTGCAGGCCTGCTGCCTTCACAAATTGCACAGCCTGTGCGCACGATCTTTCGCAAGCAGAAAAATCTCACCTTCCAAATGGGTGAAGTCAGCACGATCAACTTCGACGAAAAATATGTCAAACTCAATGGCTCGGTGATCGCCTATGATTATCTCGTGCTGGCAGTTGGCGGGCGCACCAACTTCTTTGGTTTTGATGCCATCGAAAAAAATGGCTTCCAACTCAAAGACCTCGATACCGCAGTGAAAACTCGCAATCAACTCCTGTCCATGTTCGAGCAGGCCAGCCACGAAGCAGACGCGGACAAGCGCAAAGCCATGCTCACCTTTGTCATTGTAGGCGGCGGCCCAACGGGTGTTGAAACCGCAGGCGCACTCGCAGAATTAATTACGCATGTGATGAAGAAGGATTATCCCCGTTTGAATTTGAGCGATGCCAGTGTGGTGCTGTTGGAAGCAGGCGCAAGCCTGATCAGTTTTTACCCCGCCGAATTACGCCAGGCCACAGCCAAACTTTTGAAAAAGAAAAATGTGGATGTTCGCTTGAACTCAAAGTTGGAAAGTTACAACGGCCAATATGTAAAACTTGCAGACGGAAGCCAGATCGAAACACAAACCGTCATCTGGACGGCGGGAGTCAAAGCAACTGAAGTTGTGGATGGACTCAGCGTAGACAAAGCCAGCGGAGGAAGAATCCGCATCGAACCCAGCTTGCAGCTGCCTCAGCATCCTGAAACATTCGTCATCGGTGACGCAGCTTTTCTGCTCGATGAAAATGGCCAGCCCCTGCCGATGATCTCCACCGTGGCTATTCAACAGGGCGTGTTCACTGCAAAAAGTATTCTCGCCTTAATGAATGGGAAACAACCTGGTCATTTTCATTACAAAGACCCTGGCCTGCTCGCCACCATCGGGCGCAACGCCGCAGTGGCGCGCATCTTCGGCATCTCCTTCAGCGGATTTATCGCCTGGGTTATCTGGGTCTTCCTGCATATCTACCGCATCATCGGTTTCCGCAACAGAATTATTGTCCTATTCAACTGGGCATGGGATTATGTATTCTATGACAATCAGGTACGGTTGATCACAAAAGAGTGAAATCCTCTACACAGCGCCCATTTTATAAGCAGCAAACCCTGCACACAGTCCCCAGGCATTGATCAAAAAATGCAGGATCATCCCTGGGTAGAGTGAATTGGTGCGGTGATACACATACGTCAGCACGCAGCCCAAAAGAAATGTTGGCAGCAGCGCGGCCAGTTGCAGATGTGAAAGCCCAAAGATAAATGAACTGACGATCAGTGCGGCCTTCCACCCATAGCGTTGACGAAATCCTTTAAACAAAAACCCTCGATAAAAAGTTTCCTCCATCAGCGGCGCCATGACAACGCCCACAAAGAAAAACAAAAAGGGGGAATCCAATGTATCGAATACATTAAAAATCGTGTCGCCCTGTGTCTCCACACCCAGCAGGGTTAAGATCAAGTTGTGGGCAATGACCACAGCATAGACCAACACAAGCAATCCACAACCCAGGCCGATCTCACTCCAGTGAAATTTTCGAAAGCCGAGATCCCGCCAGGATATTTTTCTCCATGCAAAAATGATCGCAACTGGAATAAGTAAAAGCGCTTCAAACCCGATCATGAACAGCGAGCTGGTTGCCATGGGCGGGAAAAACACCACACCAAGAAACGCTAAAGAAATTACAGCAACAAGAATGCCAACACCCAGCCACGTATCAAAAATGGACCAGCTGGCAAAAGCAGGGTCATCAGCCTTGTTTTCTTGAAGAAAAACAGGTTCCAACGAACAATCTTCCATTTTATATATGCCCTCCGTGCCTTAAAGATAAACCATTGACCTTTACGCTCGTCCACATTCTTCATGGCACGGTCACAGTAAATATCAAAAATTTGTATCTGCTTGATAGCCGAACTATTGTACTGGATTATACGTACTCGAAAATAAAATGCCCCCACATTGTAATATCGGGCAGCACACCTCAAAAGGGTGTGCTGCCCGATACAGAATTACAAAGTCCTTGTCGCTCCCCCATCTACATCGAGGATGGCGCCTTGAATGTATGCGGCTTGCGACGAGGCGATGAAGGCTACAGCATGGGCGATCTCTTCTGGGTTTCCAAAGCGGGCAATGTGGAAAGCCTTTGCCATTTGAACCCTGGCTTCTTCATGAGTTAGGTTGTGTTCACTGGCAAAGGCGGTAATGCGGGTTTGCAATCGCTCCGTGGCGATCGAGCCTGGATTAATGGCATTGACCCGCACACCCTCTGCAACGCCGCGATCAGCGAGAACTTTGGTGAGATTCATCAACGCGGCGTTGACGGTGCCACCGATGGCGAACTCGGCTGAGCCTGTGCGCCCGCCCACGCCGATGATGTTGATGATACTGCCGTTGCTGTTGACCAAATGAGGCCATGCGGCACGGGAGAGCCGCATGGCGCCAAAGAATTTGAGGGCGTAGCCGTCTGTCCATTCTTCGTCTGTGAGGGAGAGGAAATCTCCACGTTTGGTGGCGCCCGCGTTGTTGACCAGAAGATCGAGCGTGCCAAATTTTTTTATCGTGGCATCCACTATGCGGGAAGCGGAATCGGGCAGGCGAAGGTCAATGGAGAGAGGCAGGCTTTCGGCTGGGAGCGAAGCGGAGAATTCATCCAGCGGAGAACGAGCTACGAGAGTCAATTTCATTCCTTCGGCAGATAATATCTGGGCGATGGATTTTCCGATCCCACGGCTTGCGCCTGTGACGATGGCAACTTTGTCTTTTAAATTCAAATCCATATTCTATTAATTACAACCTTCGGACAAGCAAGGGAATTCCAGCGGAGAGGACGAGCATAAAAACAGACATGGGGCAGAGGATGACAGGCACGAGCCAGAGTTCCCAAAAACTATTTTGGCGCGCCTTACTGGGATTGTTTGGATTGACAAGAAGTGTTTCCACATCACCAACTTCATTGGCTGGCGGGTTGGTGGAATTAACGCTTTCGTATTCGTATTCCTTTCCATCAAATGTATAGCGAAAGACGGGGGAGTACGAGGTGCTGCCATCAGAAGTTGACGACTCGAGGCGCACCACTGTGCCCTGCACTTCGGTGCCTGTCGTTGAGAACATGTAACTTGAATACAAATACCAAATACTGACGCCTGCCAAGATCACGGCGCTGATCGGCAGCAACGCAAAAGCGCAGCCCAATTTTCGGCGGGGAGCAGAGACGTTGCCTTGTTGAAACGGTTGATTACCTGCTTGCATTTTATACCTCCAAAGTTTGATTGACCAATAAATTGATTCAGCTACACAAAATGGTCGCTGATCACATCTTCATCGCGCCGCCATGCGCGGATCATAAAGAAGTTAAGTATTAAAGCCGCAAAGAGCATGGCTGGGATAATGATAATGGGAAACAACCAGCGGTCTGAAAATGTATTGATCTGGGCCACGTTGGGATCAGACGGATCGTACAACACTGGTACTTCGGCGCCGACCTGATAATCTGGCGAATCGGAGGCGTTGTCGTTTTCAAAAGTATAGGTCTGGCCATTGGCTCCGAATTCAACCACGGGCGTATACTCACAACAGTAGCCTTCGCTGGTTTTTCTTTCTTCGAGACGGGTGACAGTGCCTGTGGTCATTTCGCCTGCTGTTTGCAATCTCCAACTGACGGTTGCGGCGTAGGCGCCCCAGAGACAGAAGGCTGCAAAGAATAAATTGGCAAGCAGGGTCGTGCAGCCAATATACAGACGGTTCGCACCGCGCCCGATCTTATCGACTGTGTTCTCTATTTTTGGCGCAATTTTATCGAACCCTTTTTCGTAGCTGTCGGCGAGGTTTTCCATCTTCTTGTCAAAATCATCATCCATCACGAACCTCCATTAATAAAAACGTGCTTTATCCACGCAGGGCGATCTTCACCTCTTGTGGGTTGGCAATGCGGAAGTAATCGTCCATTTTCATAAAGATGGATCTTTCGAGACTTCCTGCATTGAATACGACTTCTTCATTTTCGCGGATCATTGGGTCTGCGAGCACGCCAAGTTTTTCATTGAAGGAGAACGGAGGGATCGAGCCGATGACACAGCCCGTGAGCGCTTCGGCTTTTTCGCGCGGAGCCATGCCAATGCTGGCGGCGTTGAAATGCGCCTTGATGGCGTCAAAATCCACGCGGCAATCGCCAGGAACATTGACCAGGCAATACAGATTTTCTTTCTTACTCATGCGCACCTGCACCACCATGGACTTGATGGCTTGCTCAATTTTATTGCCGCGAATGGCTGTGATGAGTTCTGTGCGGCCTTCGGCTTCGTGTTCGAGTACGCGGTAGACTGCGCCTTCCTTATCGAGTAATGCGCAAAGTTGTTCGTGGATATCTGTCATGAGGTTCCCTTTTCTTTGAATTAGTGTACGAATATAGGTATTGATTTACATTCACCCAAACATCCTACAGGGTGTTGGTTATTTCCGCACGTATACTGCGAATCCGCGTGCGGGAGCGAAGAATTGACCGCGCCCATCAGAACCAGTGGATTGATCGATCGGGCGGGACATGTCATTTTTGCCCCACCATGCCACGGGTTGAAAAGGGGCGTTGCTCCATTGCGTCGTCACCCACTCTCCCTGCCAATTGTCGCCGCGGTTGTTGAGCACATAGATCAGGCCAGGCTGGTTATCATGTCCGCTGCGCTGCATGATGTAGAGATCATCTGAAAGATATAAAACAGAAGTTGCTCCGCCTGCATATTTTTCATGCGCACTTACCAATGCGGCAATGCCGTTGGGCGTGCCATTTAATGCGAGATCGAAATTGAAATAATCCTTCCAGAACACACAGGGGAAACCTTCGTGGGTCATGATGTAGGAATAAGCCAGCAGTTTGTCGTTGGTGATGGGAATGCCTGCATCGCGCAAGTCATGATTCTCCACGAAGGTGACGGTGCTTTGCGGTTGAGTCTTCAAAACCGATTCGCCATGCACCAAACTTTTTAAACTAAACCCATAAGAATCGCACATACCTTTGAGCAGTTCACGCAGGGGAAAGTCAAACGCATCCACGGGGTTGGTGTTGGAATGATTCGCCGAGTTGACCCAGTTCAATGTATTGGTTGCATTGTCCCAATATTCTGCAACGCCATACGGCTTGTGATAGGCGCCGTTCTTCATATAACGATATTCCTGGATCACCTGAATGGTAGCCGCCGCAAAGCCTTTGACAAAATCATATCGAAAACCATCAAAGCCCACTTCTTCGATCAGCCAGCGTGACAGCTTGAGCAGTTCGCCATACACATACGGGTTGCGATGCGAAAGATCAGGCATATCGCCGAAGGTCATCTCGTCCCACGACTCATACATGCTGGGGTGAAACGATTCCCAATTGCGTGCGAACTTTCCACTTTTAGGATTGAACAAGGTCCAGCGTGACTGCCCATTAATGGGATTCACTTCCTGTGCATCTGCGCCAGAGTTATGATTCAAAACCATATCTGCGATCACACTTAACCCGCACCTGTGTGCGCTTTCAATAACAGACTCCAACTCTGCGCGCGTGCCAAACCAGGTGGGGATGGTGCCCTTCTGATCGAACTCGCCGAGGTCGTAATAATCATATGGGTCATAACCCATGGAGGGTCCAAACAAATTGGCTGCCTTGTGAACAGGCGGGAGCCATAACGAAGTAAATCCTGCCTTTGCCAGCGCAGGGATCTCGCGATTAATATAATTCCACCATTGAAATTCTTTGTTGTCTTCTCTGGGACAATCCCAATAGAAGGCTTGCATCATCACGCCCATGATCTTCTCTCCTGAAATAAGTTGCAGAAATTTTACCGCGAGAAAGAAAAAAGATAGTTGGTCAGGAGTCAGTCAAAAGTACTTGTCCCCCACTGCAAGCAGACGAGTCCATCAGAGCCATGTTCCGCAATGACACATTCCGTGTGACCAATTCCATGAGCTTTCACGAAGGGACGGTCAACATTGGTCAACACCAACGGCAGCATCAATTGAAACAAGCCGCCATGACCGACCAGCAAAATATGATGATCGGTATCCAGGTGGTCACGAGTCAAAGATTCAATAAATGGCACAAATCGATTCTGAATATCCAGGAAACTTTCGCCGCCCTCAGGTTTGCTTTCAAGATCGTGACGCAGAGTCCAATCTTCAAAAAACTTTTGGTACAACTTCCAACTTATTGCATCCGAGCGATCTTCAAGAATTCCACAGTCGTATTCTCGCAGGGCTTCCGTCACTTGGTGGGACAGGCCAAAAGGTTTGGACAATATATCCGCTGTTTGCCGCGCGCGAAGAATGGGGCTTGAGTAAACCGCAGTAAATGGTATTTCCTTCAAATTATTCGCCAAAGCCTCTGCTTGATCTTTACCCAAAGCAGTAAGCCCAAATGGAGACTCACGGTTCGAGATCACATGCAGGGTGTTTGCTTCGCTCTGCCCATGCCGTATAAAATAAAGTTTCATGAAATGCTCAACTCAATCCCCACCACCCACGCAGTTCTGCCCCATTCGCTCAGAGACTGCCCTTCTTTCCAGCCTTGATATTTCCCCGTCAGCATGTGACGTACCATGATCTCTTCTTTTTCATCTTTGACGATCTGCGCAATACCTGTAAAGGTCTGCTTTGCAATTCGCACGGTCACGTTCGGGTCAGCCAGCATATTTTTCACCCAGTGAGATTGGCCTCCACCGCCAGATAAAAGATAGATCGAAGTTCCGTCCACACCAAACCAGATCTCGATCTCATGCAGGTTGCCTGTTTTATGTCCCTTTGTGGTCAGGTAACAATATTCTTCTTTTGAAAGTTGGGAGAGTAGTGTTGGCAGGTCATCATTTATATTGTCCATAAATACCTCTAAACAATTCGGCGTATGAGTTCTTGCTTCGACTACGAGCGGGGAAAAGTTACTCAATAATCATACTGGGTAATATCCTGCACTTCATTGGAGAGGAAATACGTCTGCGCGGGCAGGAGTATATGTCTACGCTTCCAGGTTGCGTAGACGGTTGTACAGTGTGAACGCGGCAGGCGCTTGATCAACGCAGAATCGTACAGCAAAATGGAGCGATTGGTTATGCTTTCGATCACAGTCCAATGGTCGTGATAGCCTTGCAATCCTAAAATAATGGCACGTCCTGGCGTTTCGTCCAAAAAGTATTGCATCGATTTCCAGAATGTCGTCAGGTCTGGGTTGGACACGCCGCGCCAGGGAATCTGCACATTCGCGATACGTTTCTTACCAACCACCTTCTTCAAGATCACCAGCATTTCGGTGTGGATAATTCCACCGATCAAAAATTTACTCAACAACCTGCGGCGCGCAAGATAATGGACAAGATCATCGAACAATTTCTGCGTCTCTTCATCTGACGAATGGTTGATGAAACGCTCAGCATTGATAATGCTGTACAAGCCGCACAACGAATCCAAACCACCCTGTTGAAAGGGTGGAAGTCCGCTGCCTGGCCTCGAAGAAGTCGACATGGAAACCTTTAGCTAACCATAAACAAAATGAATTTCACGGGCTAATCCTTTTTCCCAAAATATCCAAACGCGATCAGCACAGCAGACATCACTGCCGTGGCAATACCAGTTCTCAGCAAGTCATTGGTATCTTTCACTTCAAGCAATTTTTGCAGGAATTTAACTCCCATCACCAGTACGATCATGCTGCTTAATTTGCTCTTCAATTCATACAGATTATGCGCCAGCATCCACTCTGGCAGATCCAGCTTGTCGATGAAAAGCTCATACAGACTGACAGCAAAGATCAAAATAGCGGTGGCGATCAAAAAGCCATCCACGATCTCGATGAATTCGATCGTGATGGATGCGTCTTTGCCTGCTGACTGGATCACCAGAAAAATGGTAGTGATCGTTTTGAGTGTTCCCCATGCAAATGCTGCAATAGCCGCAAACAATAAGGAGATCACTCCCACCAGCGCAAGATACCGTGATTTTTCAAGAATAAATTTCATATTATGTTTTCCTGCAAATTAAAATGTTGCAGGCGCAAATTCCACGCTGCAACATTTTGTTGTATATTTTTTTACCGCCTGCGCTACTCGCCGTGCATCTGGCGATACAAAGCCCGCAGGTTTCGTTGATGCAAGGTGATGGCTAAGCCGCCAAGGTACACACGGCTCTTCCCGCACCCTTCAATACTGATCGTATCAAGATATTCATCCACATTTTTGCGCTTGCCAGCAGATTTCACAGCCTTCTTGATATTGTTCAGGTAGTTCATATTTTCGCGCACGGCAGCATCAATTTCACCGCGCAGGATGATATCGCCATGGCCTTGAATGATATTCTCAAGCCCCATGCGTCCAACTTTTTTAATGGAAGCAAGCAGGTCATCCACATCACCGTCTACAACGTAAGGCAGGGGCATGAAGGAATCACCAGCAAATAACACACGGTCCTCTTCCACCAGCACGGAAATGCCGTCGTTGCTGTGACCGAATGCCTGAGAGAGGATCAGATTCTTCTTCCCGACGCGCATGGTCAACTCACCAGATTCAAATGTCAGCTGGGGAGGAACGATCTTTACCTGTCGCAAATTAGGGTTCTGCTTGCGGGCACCTTCCAGCGAAGGCTTGCCAAGCTCGATCAACAATTCACGGCATTTTGCATGGCCGATCACCGTTGCGCCTGGGAAAAAACAATTGCCCCAGGAATGATCTGCATGATAGTGCGTGTTGATAACATAACGCACCTGCACGCCCAACTCATGTTCGATGAATTCGCGCATGCCCAGCGTCTCTTCGGGCAGGGCCAGCGTATCGATCACGACCGCCCACTGCGGCCCAACGATCACACCTGCCGTCACTTGCGCGTACACTTCACTTTGAAACCAAAATACGTTTTCTGATACCCGTTCTCTATGCATATGCTTGCCCTCATTCATCTAGCTAACTTTGAATACTACATCTTTAATAGCATACTCTCGCTTAAATATCAAGTTGACTATACAACTTTGAGAAGATTCTACCCTAGGTGACTTTAAGGCTATCTTGATTCCCCCCCCCTTGCGTGATAAACTCAATATGTGCCTGCTGATATCCTTGTTGTTACTACATCTACAACTGTTGGTGAGTCGATCCGTCGTACCATGGAAGAGACGGATCTATACCGCGTTCACCTTGTCAACAACAAGGCTTCTGCAATTGTCAGCGCAGATGCCGCAGGCGTGCCGCTTGCCATGCTCGACCTCGCACTCGGTGAAGAATGGGTGCAGGAAATTGGCAAGTCATTACGCACCATTCGCCCCAACATTAACCTGATCATTCTTTGTGACGATAAGCAAACCCCGCCCGCATTTGATTCTCTGCGCCCGTGGATACTTGTACGGAAACCATTTGACATGTCCGATTTTATGACCGCCATCAGCAGACCCAACTCTGCACCCGCCACCACCACGAATGAAACAAACTCATTCCCGTGGCTAAACGACGTGACTCGTGCCGCACAACATCTCACACGCCTTACATTAGAATCATCCGCACAGGCCGCACTCATCACCCGCAGGAACGATCTCTGGGCGTATGCAGGTGGTCTCTCACAAGATGCCGCCAAGGAAGTTGCGCAAACTGTCACCCGCAATTGGGACGGACAAAAAGGTTCAGACCTATTGCGCTTCATTCGACTCGAGAGCACCAAAGCCGAGCACATGCTCTACGCCACCCGCCTCGCTTCAGACGTTGTGCTTGCGC
>JAVBXV010000285.1 GCA_030824405.1 Anaerolineales bacterium
ATTGTCCCAAGCCACCATGCGTGGAGATTCGTTATTGAATACCTGACGGGCAATGATCATGGCGTATCCCAGCAGGAATAAATAAGGAACAACGGGAATAACCAAAGCCGCAAGTGAAACCAGACAGCCGATCAGAAAGTGCTTGCGCGCTTCTGCGTCCTTGACGGGGAATAGAAAAATTTCTTTTAGATCAAATCCAAAAAACATGAATAGTCTCCCTGGAAATTAAAGTGCCACGCCCAGCACTGCCACAAAGTGAGCGGCAGCAGCCAGCAAAACAAAGATATGCCAGACTTCATGGAAGCCAAATACGCCAGGTACAAAGTTGAAAATTTTTGTGGCATATACAATGGCACCCAATGTGTACACCACACCGCCAATGATCATCCATGCGAAGACCCAGGCAGGCAGCGCCGAAAGCATTTGTCCCGCGGCTGTAACGCTGAGCCAACCCATCAGCACGTAGATGCCCGCATTCACCCAACGCGGCGCGCGGATATAGAATATCTTTACAACAATGCCGATTATCGCCAGTGACCACACGATGGCCAGCATGCCCCACTTCCAGAAACCTGTAAAAGCGTTGACGCAGAATGGGGTGTATGTGCCCGCAATTAAAAGAAAGATCGCGGAGTGATCTATCTTTCGAAAAATTTCAAGCGCTTTATCTTTCGCCTGCACCATGTGATAGGTGGCGCTGGCTGAGAACATGCCGATTAAGCTAACGCCATAAATGGTCAATGAAATAATCTTTGCGGGTGTACTCCAGCCAACAATGAGTAGAACGATCAGACCAATGATGGCAAGGAATGCGCCGACCCAATGAGTGAGACTATTAACGGGTTCACGTAATTTTTTTATCATTTGATTTCCTCTTTTTTGCAATGACGATCAACAGATTACTTGATTTTACTTCAACTAACTCCACGTGAGTATCATAGCCTGCATTCTCAAATGGAATTTTTATTCGAGCGATGAGTGCTTCGCTTAATTCGGAAGGACTTTGACCTGTGACTTTAAACAGCCAGGCAAGCAGCAAACTCTTCGGCCACGCTGCAGGCAGGACGATAAGCCTGCCTGCATCCGAAAGGCATCTGTCAACCTCGGAGAGAGTGCTGGGTTCAAAGATGTAATTTGTAGGGAAGGTGGCTACGGCGCTATCGAAAGATCCGTTCGCGAATGGCAATGCTTGTGCGAGGCCGCGCGTCAGTTTGGCTGAGATGCCAAGGCGGCGTTTGGCAAGAGTCCCCATTTGTGTAGACTCATCCAGTCCAACGGCGAACAGGTTTCGGCTGAGAAGGATGCGTTGCAAATATCCAGGACCATGTCCCAGCTCAAGAATGTGCGTCCCTTCGATGAATGGTAAAACAGTCATCACCCAGTTTTGCCAACGGCCAAATGAAACTGTCGCGGCCACCAGATCGTATGCGAAGGCAAAGGGATGATAGAGCAGGTGGAAGAACACCCGCATGAAACGGCGTATGAGCATAATAAAAATAAAACAAGGGTTTGACTGGTTAAGTCAAACCCTTGTTTCGTTATTCTGTATTACGCGGAGGCAGCTTCGTTGCCGTCTTTCTTGGGTTTGCGGACGGCGTCAAGTGCGCCTTTGCCGCGTTCACGAACTTCATGTGCCAATTCTGTGGCGCGAGCACGTGCTTCCTTGGTGAGTTCTTCTGCGCGCTGACGGGCTTCTGCGGCGGCAGATTCTGCATGAGCAAGCAGTTCTTCAGCAGAGTGGGAGGCGCGGTCGCGCAGTTCAATGGATTTGTCTTTGATCAAAGCACGGGTTTCTTCGCCAGATTGCGGAGCGAAAAGCAAGGCGACGACGGCGCCAGTAAGGCCGCCGACTACGAAACCAACAAGAAACGCTCCAAATTCATCACGTTCAGACATGGGAATACTCCTTTGTTTATAGTTGAATGTAGTGACAGTTGATTTTTGGACGGCCGTCACTTTTTTACTTATTTGGGCTTGATGCCCATTAATTCTAACATACGACGTAAGCCAGCCAGATAGCTATTGAGTTTGATGACTGGTTCAACCACATTTTCGCCAAGAAATTCGGCTGTGCCGCGCAATGTGTTGACGGTTTCGGTGGTGGCTAGCAGAATGGGGCGGACTTCATTTTGCAGCAGATTGATCAGGCTGGCCAATTGCACGATCAGTACGATCAATGCCACGCCAATGACCAGAGACTCGAGCGCGACTACGATAATGAAGACATCGCGAATTTTGTCTGTGGGGGCGCTGGGCTGCATCAGGAAGAAAATTGCCACGCCAAGCAGGACAAGAATGAGAACAACGCCAGCAATAATGCCTGCCATGAGCGTCTTTTGTTTGCGCTCTGCTTCTCGAATTGCTGCCAGTTCTTCAGCGGTTGGTGGTGTTGGTTCTTGCGAAGGAAGTTGTGGTGTTTCCATGACATTATTATAGCATTTTTAGACAGTTTGAAGATTGTTTTGATCAAATTACTTTTTAAGCACAAAACCGCTTTGAGAATTTTTCCCAAAGCGGTTTTGTGAATTTTGGTTTTTTTACCAGAGCCGTATCACCTGACCAACGTAAATTTTGTTGATATCCGTGATCTGCGGGTTGAGCGAGATCAGAGAGTCCAGCGTGGTGCCAAAGCGGGCAGCGATCTTTTTCAGTGTGTCACCAGATTGAATGGTGTAGTATGAAGCGCTTACGGGTAGGTTGATGACCTGACCAGCGTAGATCTTGTTTGCGTCAGTGATCTGTGTGTTGACGGCAAGGATGTCGTTCACAGTGACGCCCAATCGGGTTGCGATCTTGCGCAGTGTTTCCCCTTTTTGGATCGTGTAGGTAGTTCCGCCTGTGGACGGGGGAGGTACAGGCACTGCAACTCCGCTGGGGACGATAAGCCGTTGACCTTCATAGATCAGGTTGTAATTGTAGATGCTGTTGAGCGAAGCGATCACGTCCATGCTTGTGCCGAAGCGGGCCGCAAGCGATTTCAGCGTATCGCCTTTTGCAACAATGTAGGTGGCGTACCCATCGTTGTTGTCCCAGAAGGCGCCAGGCAGAGCGAGAGTTTGTCCCGCGTAGATATATTGCCCGATCTTGGGGTTGGCCAATTTGAGCGCAGCGGTGGTGGTACCACAGGCCCTGGCGATGGAGCTCAGCGTATCTCCAGTTTGGACCGTGTAGCTGGTTCCGCACGAATAGGCGTGTGCATCTTCTGTGGTTAAGCCCACTGCCGTGAACAGGATGGCAACGAGTAGAACGATTTGTAGGAATTTTTTATTAAACATGGTGAACCTCTCTATCCAATATAAATAAGTATGACATAAATATGACGCAGGATATTAAAAAAAGTTCCCACTTTTCTCTTGACTCTTCTTTTTTGTGGGTGTAAACTTTCTCTACCTACCGTTCGGTAGGGAAGGAGACTTGATGACCAGAGAAGATATTCTCGATGCCGCCGCACAGGTATTTCGCCAGAAGGGATTTCATGGCGCGTCCATGTCTGCAATTGCGGATGCCGTCCATTTGCAGAAAGCCAGCCTGTATCACCACGTCACGTCCAAGCAGGAAATTCTGCTTGCACTTCTGGATCGCGCGCTGGTCATGCTGATCGATTACATTAGGGAAATTGCCAGCCAGCCTCTACCCGCAGACGAAAGACTCCGTTTGATGATCCGCGGCTATTTGAAAGCCCTCACCGATAACTCAGACCTAACCTCCGTTTTATTATTTGAACATCGTTCATTGGATAAAAAATCGCATGCGCGTCATGTGCCTCAGCGCGACAAGTTTGAAAACTTGTGGCGCGATGTGCTTGATGAAGGTGTGCGCACGAAAGTATTTAATTGCAAAGACACAGGCATGGCCGTCCGCGCGTTGATGGGTGTCATGAACTGGACGCTCACCTGGTATCACCCCGAAGGCGGAAAATCCATTGACGAGATCGCAGATGGATACGCCGATATGTTATTTCATGGATTGTTGAAATAATTTTTATTGGTGGTTGAAAACGTACCGAAACTACCAATAAAAAAGTAAAAAAGGAGAAGAGACATGTATTCATTCGAACCAAATGAAGAGCAGCAAATGTTAATTGACGCAGTGGGGAAGTACGCCGAAAATGACCTGCGTCCTGCGGCGCACGATGCCGAAGAGAGTCGCGAACTTCCGAAGAAACTTGTCAGCAAGGGTTGGGAGCTTGGTTTACTGCAAGCCTCCATTCCAGAATCCTATGGCGGCTTTGGAGATCGCTCCGCGGTTACGGGGGCGCTGGCTGTTGAAGAGATGGCGTTCGGTGATCTCGCGGGTGCGCTGGCCGTGATGACCCCGTCACTGTTTGCCACGCCCATTTTGCTTGGCGGCACCGAAGAGCAGAAGCAGGAATATCTCCCGAAAATTATTGAAGGCAATTGGTCGCCTTACACCGCCGCGCTGATCGAATATTCTTTTGACTTCGATGCCAACGCGCTCAAGACCACTGCAAAATTAAATGGCAATGATTACATTTTGAATGGCGAAAAAGTATTTGTCCCGTACGCCAAAGACGCCGAAGCCATGATCGTCTATGCCGATCTTGATGGCGTGACACAGGGATTCATCGTCACCAAAAACTCTGCTGGATTGCAAATTTCAGAAGAACGCGAAAAGTTGATGGGACTAAATGCCCTGCCTATGTACCGCGTGAAGTTGGAGAATGTCACTGCCAGCCGACTTGGCGGCGCATCAGGACATAACTTTGAGTTGCTCCTCGCTTCGATGCGCATTGCTTCCGCCTCAGCCGCTGTGGGTGTAGCCAAGGCTTCTTTTGAATATGCAAAACAATACGCAAAAGAACGTGATGCTTTTGGTGTGAAAATTGCACAGAAACAAGCCATCGCCTTCTTCCTCGCGGAAATGGCAACCGAAATTGAAGCGATGCGCTTGCTCGTTTGGGAAGCCGCCTGGAAGTTGGACAATCAAAAAGAAGATGCATCCAACACAGCCTATCTCGCCTACACAGGCGCGGCAGACATGGCATTGATGGTCACAGACCGTGGCGTGCAGATCCTCGGCGGGCATGGATATATCCGCGAGCACCCCGTTGAATTATTCCTACGCAATGGCCGCGGATTTGCCATGCTGGTTGGATTAGCGATTGTCTAAAATTACTTTTCATTTTTTACAGAAAGTAGAAAGTGAAAGAGGAGATTACTGATGTCTATCGAATTCGAAACCCCCAAACCAATTGCTCAAATGCAGACAATGTTACAGTCTGTTGCCGAAAATATGATGCGCACTGCCTCGCGCGAATTTGACGAGAACGAACATGCCATTCCGTGGAACTATGTTGAGTTTATGCACACTGCCATGCGTGCCATGGGCGGCGGCGGTGGACTTGCTCCCGCAGAAGAAAAACCAAAAGAAGGCGCAGAGAAACGCCCGCCAATTGGGTATCAAAAATTAGCGGCACAGATCGAAATGCTTTCATGGGGCGATGTGGGTTTTTATCTCATCACCCCTGGCGGCGGACTTGGCGCAGCGGCTGTGCAGTCCGCGGGCTCTGCTGAGCAGAAAGCCAAATTCCTTGCGCGCTTCAATGAAGAGAAGCCAACCTACGCCGCAATGTGCATGACCGAACCTGGCGCAGGTTCGGATACATCCGCAATTCGGACACGCGCTGTGTTGGATGAAGCCACAAAAGAATGGATCATCAACGGCGAAAAGATCTTCGTCACAGGCGGGGATAAGTCATTCACTGAATATGAAAAACTTGGCAAAGGTTTTATCGTCGTCTGGGCCAGCATTGATCCAACTGCAGGCCGTTCAGGCATGCGCGCCTTCGTCGTTGAGTCTGGCACAAAAGGCGTGACGATTGCCAAACTGGAACACAAACTTGGCATCCGCGCGAGTGATACAGCCGCGATTTCATTGGTCGATGTGCGTGTGCCGTATGAAAATGTTTTGGGAAGCCCGACCGTTGAAAAGAACACGACAGGCTTCAAGGGCGCGATGGCAACTTTCGATGCGACAAGGCCGCTCGTGGCGGCATCAGGTATCGGCGTGGCAAGAGCCGCGCTTGAATTCCTCAAAGAAAAATTGACCGAGAACGGAGTCGAAATCCGCTATGGACTTCCGCGCAATAAGTTGACATCCATCGAACGTGAAGTGATCGATATGGAAATTCAATTGCGTTCTGCGTGGTTGATGGTGTTGAAAGCGGTTTGGATGGCGGATAATAAAAAACCGAACGCGCTCGAGTCTTCGATGTGCAAAGTGAAGGCGGGCGATGTGACCACGCGCATTACGCAGAAGGCCGTGGAGATCATGGGGCCGCTGGGATACAGCCGCGAATTTCTGTTTGAGAAATGGTTCCGCGATGCGAAGATCACCGATATTTATGAAGGCACGGGTCAGATCAATCGTCTGGTTGTGGCGCGGCAGATCCTTGGTTATACGGGCGCGGAGTTGAGATAAATTTGGAACTTGGGAATCGGGCATTGGGAATTGGTTACGAATTCCGATGTCCGATTCCCAATTCCCGTTTTGGAGGAACCTATGAAATACAACATTCACAAAGCAGTTGTCATTGGCTCTGGCACAATGGGCGCGGCGATCGCGGCGCATCTTGCGAACATCGGCGTGCCAGTTACGTTGCTCGATATTGTTGCAAAAGATTCTGCTGATAAAAATAAAATTGTCAAAGAAGGTTGGGATCGCTGTGTCAAAGCGAAGCCTGCCAATTTGATGTCTTCTGAATTAAAGACATTGGTCACGCTTGGAAATCTTGAAGATGATTTTGGTGCAGTCGCCGAAGCCGATTGGGTGCTCGAAGTGATCGTCGAGAATCTCAAGATCAAACAGGAACTGATGGCGCGTATTGATGAAGTGCGAAAACCCAACGCGATTGTTTCCACGAATACTTCGGGTATTCCAGTACGTGCAATTGCCGAAGGCCGCTCGAAAGAATTCAAGAAACATTTTCTTGGCACGCATTTTTTCAATCCGCCGCGCTATTTGAAATTGCTTGAGGTCATCTCGACTGCCGATACATCCAAAGATGTTGTCGATTTTATGGCTCATTTCGGCGAATTCAATTTGGGCAAGGGTGTTGTGCTTTGTAAAGACACACCAAACTTTATTGGAAATCGCGTCGCTTTTGGGACGGGTGCGTTTGCGTTGGATTTCATCCTCAACAACAATTACACTGTGGATGAAGTCGACGCTCTCACTGGACCTTTAATGGGTCGGCCAAAAACGGCAACTTTTAGGCTGATAGATCTGGTCGGCGTAGACGTGTGGGATCATGTCGGCAAGAATCTTGCTCCCTTGATTGCGCACGACAAACTCGGGCAGAAATATCTCGCCGCCGAAAAACCGCGCAAATTAATGGATACATTGCTCGAACGCAAATGGCTGGGCAATAAAACTAAAGTTGGCTTCTATAAAGAAGTGCGCGATGCCGAAGGCAAGAAGCAATTTTATTCGCTGGATTTGAGCACACTAGAACATGTCCCTGCGGGCAAACCGCGCTTTGACTCTGTCAAGGCGGCGAAAGATGTCGAGGGTTTGGGTGACAGGCTCAAGGTTATGTTAGAAGCGGATGATAAGGCGGCGAAATTAGTCCAAGCGTTGACCTATCAAAGTTTCCAGTATGTGTCCACCATCATCCCCGAAGTTGCAGATAACGTGAAGCCGATCGATGACGCAGTCCGCTGGGGTTTCATGCATGAAGCGGGTCCATTTGAAATTTGGGACATGCTCGGCGTGAAAGAGACGGTCAAGAAAATGAAGGCCGAAGGATACGCGCCCGCGAAGTGGGTGGACGATATGTTGAAGGCGGGCGTGGATTCGTTCTATCAATACAAAGGCGCGAATAAAGTTGGCGTGTATGATGTGTCCAAAAAGAAATATGTGAAATTAAAACAGCCTGAAGGTTTTGTGCTGTTGAAAGACGTGCGTGGCACGAAAAAAGAGATCAGCAAAAATGCAGGCGCGTCTTTATTTGATATTGGCGATGGCGTTGCGCTGGTTGAATTTCACACCAAGATGAATGCGTTGGATGATGATATTTTCGCGATCGCATCTGAAGCCTTGGACAGACTCGACACAGATTTTGATGGTCTGGTGATCGGCAATGAAGGGGATAACTTCAGCGCGGGCGCGAATTTGTTTATGGTGGTTGTCGCCGCGCAACAAGGCATGTGGGACACGCTTGATGGTGCGATCCGCAGATTGCAAAATTTGAACATGCGTATGCGCTATTCGCCGAAGCCCGTTATCGTTGCTCCCGCTGGGCTGGCGCTTGGTGGTGGCTGTGAGATCACCATGCACGCATCAAGAGTTGTCGCCGCCGCCGAAACCTATATTGGTCTCGTTGAACTCGGCGCAGGCGTTATCCCTGCAGGCGCAGGTACGAAGGAATATATGCGCCGCATCATTAACCCTGCAGTAAGAGTTGAGAGTGCAGAGCCGTTCCCATTCATTCAAAAAGCATTTTTGCAGATTGGTCAGGCGAAAGTTGCCACATCCGCTGAAGAAGCACGCGGCATGGGAATCTTGAATCCGCAGGATCGTGTGATTGCCAATCGCGATCATCTGCTCACCGAAGCAAAGCGCGAAGCCTTGCACATGATCGCCGCAGGCTACAGACCGCCCACACCAGAATTGATCTACGCCGCAGGGCGCGATATGTTCGGTGCAATGAAGATCGGTGCCTGGAGTTTCAAAGAAGGCCATTACATCACTGAATATGATTCGCATATCGCCACCAAACTCGCGCACATCATCGCAGGCGGTGACCTGACCAAGCCGACCTGGGTCAGCGAGCAATACATTTTGGATCTGGAACGCGAAGCATTTTTGTCCCTGTGCGGCGAAGAAAAGACACAGGCTAGAATGTGGAGCATTTTACAAACGGGAAAGCCGCTTAGGAACTAGTCGAAAGTCAAAGGTCGAAGGTCGCTTGACTTTTGACTTTCGACCTTTGACTCGAATAAGGAGATTATCTTATGACATCACGAGAAGCAGTAATCGTTTCCGCAGTACGAACCCCAATTGGCAAAGCCAAACGCGGCGGGCTGGCAACTGTCCGTCCCGATGAAATGGCGGCGACGGCCATTAAAGAATTACTCAATCGCACGCCGAATCTTGATCCCGCTCAAATTGAAGATGTGATCTTCGGTTGTGCATTCCCCGAAGGCGAGCAGGGCATGAACGTGGCGCGTATGATCGCGTTGCGCGCAGGCCTGCCAGATACTGTCCCCGCTGAAACCATTAATCGTTATTGTTCATCGGGTGTGCAGTCTATCGCGCATATTGCGCACGCCATCAAATCTGGTGACATTGAAATTGGCATCGGCGGCGGCGTCGAGTCCATGTCAATGGTGCCGATGATGGGTTATAAATTTTCGCCCAATCCACATTTCGCGCAAGACCTTCCGCACTACTACACCAACATGGGTCTCACCGCCGAAAATGTTTCGATCAAATATGGCATCACCCGCGAACAGCAGGATGAGTTTGCATTCAAGAGCAATCAGAAAGCCGCCAAGGCAGTTGAGTCTGGACTCTTCGATCCCGAACTGATTCCAATTGATGTTGAAGTCGTGGATTATGTGGATGGCAAATCGGTGAAGCGCTCGTTCACTGTCAAGCGTGACGAAGGTCCACGTGCGGATACAACCATGGACGCTCTTTCCAAGCTCAAGCCTGCTTTCAAAGAAGGAGGTTTTGTCACAGCTGGTAACTCTTCCCAAATGTCCGACGGCGCTTCGGCTGTCATGGTCATGTCAGCTGAGAAGGCAAACGAGCTGGGACTCAAACCGCTGGCAAGATTCGTCTCCTTCGC
>JAVBXV010000343.1 GCA_030824405.1 Anaerolineales bacterium
TCGATAATCTTGGTAACGACACCCGCGCCGACGGTAAGACCGCCTTCACGAATGGCGAACTTGACACCCTGCTCAAGAGCCACAGGCACGATCAATTCCACGGTCAGGTTCACGTTGTCGCCAGGCATGACCATTTCCACGCCTTCGGGAAGGGTGATGTCACCGGTAACGTCCATGGTGCGGACATAGAACTGGGGACGATATCCACTGAAGAACGCCTTGTGACGTCCGCCTTCTTCCTTCTTCAATACGTACACTTCCGCCAAAAACTTCTTGTGCGGGGTGATCGACTTCGGCTTGGCCAACACCTGGCCGCGCTCCACGTCTTCACGTTCAATACCGCGCAGCAATAAGCCGACGTTGTCGCCTGCCATGCCTTCGTCCAACTGCTTGTGGAACATTTCCACACCAGTGCAGACGGTGCTCTTGGTTTCGCGCAAGCCGACGATCTCGATCGGCTCACCCACTTTGACAATGCCACGGTCGATACGACCGGTGACTACTGTACCACGTCCCTTGATCGAGAACACGTCTTCCACTGACATCATGAAGGGCTTGTCTGTTTCGCGCTTCGGTTCGGGGATGTATTCGTCCACCACACGCAGCAGCTCTTTGATCGGAGCATATTCGGGGGCGTTCGGGTCGGTGCTGGTGCTTTCCAAGGCCTTCTTGGCGGAACCACGCACGATCGGGGTGGTGTCACCGGGGAAGCCATAGCTGGAGAGCAATTCACGAAGTTCGAGCTCAACGAGTTCAAGCAATTCGGGATCATCCATCATGTCCACTTTGTTCAAGAAGACGACGATGGAAGGTACTTCCACCTGACGAGCGAGCAGGACGTGCTCACGGGTCTGGGGCATCGGACCATCGGGGGCGGCCACTACGAGGATGGCGCCATCCACCTGGGCGGCACCGGTGATCATGTTCTTGATGTAGTCACGGTGACCAGGCATATCGACATGCGCGTAATGGCGCTTGTCGGTCTGGTATTCCACGTGGGCAATGTTGATCGTGATACCACGCGCCTTTTCTTCGGGTGCGTTGTCGATCTGATCATAGGCTCTGAAATCGGCCTGTCCGGATAATCCTGCTACTTTGGTAATTGCAGCCGTCAATGTGGTCTTGCCATGATCGATGTGACCCATGGTGCCTACATTCAAATGCGGTTTGCTGCGATCAAATTTTTCCTTCGCCATCTCTCGGTCTCCTTTTTATATTTACAACAATGCTTTGCAGCAACTGAGCCCTCAACGAGACTCGAACTCGTGACCTCACCCTTACCAAGGGTGTGCTCTGCCAACTGAGCTATGAGGGCTTAACGTGCTGTTCCCTAAAAGTAGGGAGTGGGCAGTGAAGGATTCGAACCTCCGAAGTCATCTGACAACTGATTTACAGTCAGTCCCCTTTGGCCACTTGGGTAACTGCCCATTGAATTGTTTTCCAGCAGAGTGTTGATCTGCTAGTAGCTTAGTCTTTCTTTATGAAAGACCAACCCACTAAAAGACTAACTATTTTATTGAGCCGACGACGAGAATTGAACTCGTAACCTCCCGCTTACAAGGCGGGTGCTCTGCCAATTGAGCTACGTCGGCGTGGCCTTTTAAGCAGGCCGATTATACCAAAACAACCCACATAGTCAAGACAATTGCGCTTTTATTACGAAAGCCAATAAAACAAAAATGCCTCTTGACATTCAAAACCATCACGTGTATTATTAGAACAGGTGTTCTAATATGGATAAACTTGACCAATTCTCCTTAATGATCGAAGCCTTGAGCGAAGTCGCTGAAGAAGAACGTGCGCGTCAAACTCCGCCCGCACCTGATCTTCCAACGTTGAGTTCTCTCCTAGCTGACTTTGGGCCGCTGCCAAGTGAAGCACTCTTCCTTGGTTTGGCAGAAGACAGCCTGCCAGTTCTCTTAAATCTTTACGATCCAGTCCCTGGGCCAATTCTCATCATAGCAGATCAGGCCAGTGGTAAAACCGCTCTTTTGCAAACAGTTGCACGCGCTGCAGAATTGCTTCACTCCCCTGCCGAAGTTCAATATGGAGTGGTCACATCGCACCCCAATGAATGGAAGCATTTTCAAGACTGCAAAAACAATGTAGGGATTTATCCTGTTCAGGACAATTCGACACCAGAATTACTGAATTCCCTTGTTACCTGGGCACACAACAATAAAGGTGAACAACAATCCATATTATTGTTTATTGATAACCTTGAAGAAGTCATCAAATCAAACCCACAAGCAGAACAAAATCTCCGCTGGCTACTCCTGCGTGGACCCAGCCGACACGTGTGGCCTATTATCACATTGAATGCCAATCGTGTCCAAGAATTAAGCGCCTGGCTGGAACTCTTCCGTACGCGCTTTATTGGACACATTCAAGAATCAACATGTTCGCAACTGGCAGCTGGCACTTCAGATCCATTTCCCCAAAACCTGATCGCTGGTTCACAGTTTGCAATGCGTGAAAGCAATCATTGGCTGAACTTTTGGGTTCCCGCACTTGATTAGGTGCAGTATTCTATCAGAAGCTTGGTAATGACGGAAGGAATATCACATGCATATTGGAATGTTGCTATTCGATAATGATCCGCGCACAACCTTGAGTGTAAAAATACAAAAGGCAATGGACTATTATCGCCACAAATTTGGCCACACCCCAAACCTGTGCCTTGTACACCCTGGCATGCTGGATAACGACCAAAAACAGCTTGAACTTGGAAAACTGACCATTCGCCCCTATCGGCCTGTAACACCAGGCTACCTTTGGATCGGCATAGAGGACCAGAGATAAAATATGTGGTTGGACAACTCCTTGTCCTTCGCCATTCACCACATCTTTCCATCTCCATCCATGCAACAACCTCCCGCAGTACTGGCCTGCTGGAGGTCTTTATTTATTCCGTGGCTACTACAAATGCAATCGCCTGAGTTTCGGTATGACTCAAACTGATAGACCAGTTGACAAGGCCTAATTCCTTTGCGAGTTTTTCCCCTGCGCCATATAGATATAAATGCGGCGCATGATTCTCATCACCACGCACTTCAATATCCAACCAACTCACATCACCAATGCCACAGCCCAACGCTTTGGCAGCGGCTTCTTTTGCCGCGAACCGCGCCGCCAGTGACGTAACCCGCCCCCCACACTCACGCTGTTCCACCTGTGTGAAAATACGTGCTACAAAACGCTCACCGTGGCGCTCGATCGCCTCACGGATCCTGTCAACATCAACAAGGTCAACGCCAGTGGCAAGTTTCATAAAAAATTACGGACCAGAAGTCGCGATCACCAATGCATCGGGGTTGATATATTTTCGCGCAGCCTGCAACACATCATCACGTTTAACGCTGAGCACCATATTCTCATACCGTTGGTAATAATCCAACCCGAGCTGATAACGCTCCATATTGACCAGCGCGCCAGCAACTCCGCTATTCGACTCCAGCGACAACGGCAAACGTCCAACATAATTTGCCTGGCTATCTGCCAACTCTTCTTTTGTTACGCCATTCTTCACAAAACGGCGCAATTCTTTTTCGATCAGCGCAATGGCTTTTTGCATATTCTTCGGGTTTACGCCCGCACTTACTTCCCACGCGCCAGGCCCACTGCCCGCGCTCAAGCTGGAATACGCATAATATGCCATGCCCGATTTTTCGCGCACCACATCTCCAATGCGCCCCATCATGCCAAACTGACCCAACACTGAATTTCCCAAAGACGCCGCCATAAACTCAGGATCTTTGCGACGCGGGCCAATGGTTCCCATGATCACATCCGATTGGGATTTCCCAGCGAGCTGATAATGCTTTTTGACTGTCTTCTTAATTTCTTTAAGTGGAGGCAGTGCAGGCGCTTCCTTCTGACCTTCAACCTGCCAGCCGCCCAACGTGCGACTCACTGCATCGAAAGCTTTTTTCGGGTCGATCGCTCCCACGATTGAAATGACCATGCCCCTCGGTCCGAAGTGGAGGCGGTGAAATTCCTCCAGATCATCACGGGTAATGGACTGGATCGTTTCTGTAAATCCATCGCCTGGCCTGCTGTAGGGATGTCCTTCATAAAGCATTTGATCAAAGATCAACGCAGACATATCTGATGTATCCTGCGCTCGAATGCTGAGACCCGTAAGCAATTGCGCGCGCAGTTTCTCAACTTCGTTTGCAGGGAAAAGCGGATTGCGCATGGATTCGGAAAGAAGATTGAGCAACAGCGGCAGATCCTCCACAAGGGAGTGACCGCCAAAACTTGTGGTGTGAACGCCCGAATCAAAACCCATGCTTGCGCCAACAGATTCAAGCTCGTTGTACATGGAGTCAAAAGTATAGGACTGTGTGCCGCGCATCAAGGACGAAGCGACAAAATCTGCCAGTCCAAGTTTTTCATCCTCTTCAAAGATCGCGCCTGCAGATATATAACCACTGACACTCACAGATGGACTGTTGAAATTTGAACGAGCCAAAACTGTGATGCCGTTTGGCAATGTTGCGCGGAAAATATCCTCAGGGTTTGGAAGGGACTTCCGTGTAATGAGTGCTGTACGTTTTGCCATTTATGCCTCTGCTCCATTCGGAATATAAGTTCCAATCACACGGGTTTGAGGCTGGAAGTATTGACGTGCAACTCGTTGAACATCCTTTGGCGTAACCTTTGCAAGTTTGTTCAAATAACTGGTGAACCAATCATAGGAAGCAAACATTTCTGCATAGCCAAGCCAGAACGCCTGATTGGTGATGCTTTCGCTTCCATAGGCAAAAATGGCGCGTGCCTGTTTCATGGCGCGTGTAATTTCCTCTTTGGAAACCAGCTCCTCCTGCATCTTCTTAATTTCCGCATCCAGCGCGGAGAGGGTTTCTTCGGCTTTTCGATCAGGATGAACTGTCAGGGTGAATGTATACAGGAACGGGTCAATAGTGACCGCCGCCCCACCAGATACACTGACTGCATATTCCTTATCCACAAGTGCGCGATAGAGACGTGAGGTTTTATGCGAAATGCCGCCGCCAAACATGTTGAGGTTGCTGGCGCCTGCCAACAGACTGTCCAACACAGCGAGGGCGAAGAAATCAGGATGATTAGCGCTGGGATAGCGATAGGCAACCTGCAAATAGGTGGTTTCGCCAGGGCCTTCCACAGAGAGACGCACCTCCCCTTTTTGTTCAGGCTCAACACGTTTCAAGCGCGGCGGAGTTTTCCCTGCGGGAATCTTTTCGTACAGTTCCTTGATCCTTGCGAGCATGTCTTTGGTGTTAAAGTCACCAGCAACTGCCATGACCGCGTTATTGGGAACATAATAGGTTCGGTAATGATTATAAAGATCGTCACGGGTGATGGTGTGAAGGTCTGCCATATCGCCAACGATCTCGTGATGATAAGGGTGGACGCGAAATGCAACTTGCTGCATAGCTTCGCCCAACCTGAAAAGCGGCTCGTTCTCGTGGCCTTCGCGTTCCGAGATAATGACAGTGCGCTCAGAAGCGACTTCTTTTTCATTGAAAAGGCTGTTCTTCATGCGGTCAGCTTCGAGGCGCAGACCGAGATCGATCTTGTCGGCGGGCATGGTTTCGAAGTAGGTTGTCCAATCGAGGTAGGTGAATGCATTCCACGTGCCCCCTTCGCGCGAGATCGCCTTGTCTAAAACACTCGCAGGGAATTTCTTTGTACCTTTAAATTGCATATGCTCGGTCCAATGGGAAATACCTGTTTTTCCAGTGGCCTCATCTTTCGAGCCGACCCGATACCAAACCCATGAGGAAATAATCGGGGCGGTATGGATCTCCTTCAGCATCACTTTCAAGCCGTTCTTAAGCGTGGTTTGTGTGACTTTGTCTGTCATTTGTCTCCGGTAAGGTGATACAAGGTATTGATTCTTTAAAGCAACTTTCCAAATAAGCGGGGATGTGACTTATCGGCAAATGGGCTGTCCATCTAAATTCGTTGCAGCACTGTTGACGAGGCAGTATAGGGGTCTTATTACGTCCTGCAACCCAGCAAATGGGACGTGGAGTTCAGTATCTTTCAAGGGAATATTAACAGGAACATTCAATGTAACGGGGACGGTGGTATCAACGGGAACGCTCAAGTTTAGCACAACGGGCAGAGTGGTTCCCTGCGGCAAAACGATGGTTGTATTCGCGCGCGTGATGTTTAGGCCGCCTGTATTAACGGTGACAAGCGCGTTGTTAATCGTCACATCCTCGCTGAGAACAACGTTGGTTTGCTGATTCAGTTGAAGATCGAATTTAACAGGGATGGTTGTGTTCACGACAACATTTGTTGTAATGCTGGCACGGTCCATTTTCTCGAAGTTGGAGAATAATCCGCCCAGCACGCTATTGCCAAGATTCAAGATGCCGCCCGCATTCAACTTATTCAAGTTTGATACCAACGCCAACAAAACGATCAAAAGGACAACGTTCACTGTCAGGGAGATGGCGCTGGCTACTGTCCAGAACGGAGGGCCGAAGTTAAGTTTCATGGGTGTTGAAACCCGAGCAGGTTTGGGCGGAGTTGGAAGCGCAGCTTTCTTCGCAGGCAATGCAAACTTCTTTTTAGCAGGAGCAACCTTTTCCGCGGCAGGCGGAGCATCCGTTTTGGCGTCATTCTTCTTTGGAAGATTGGGAAGAAATGAAGCGGCCGGGTCATCTTTTTTGGGAAGACGTGCAATGGCGGAGAATTTTCCGCCTCCGATCAGGTTTCGCATCTTTTTTGCGGGCTCATTCGGGTTCTCGTCAGTCATGGTGTCTCCTATTATGAACGATGTACAATCTTAGCATAGGATGAGTTGGCTTGTGAATGTCAATTTTTTCCAATATAATGTGACAGTTTTGGTCTGAAAACAAAGGCAAGATTTCGAGGAGGTACGAGCAAGTGGAAAATCAATATTATGTCGCTGTGATCGGTGCTGGCCCTGCGGGTTTGTTTGGCGCGCGTGAACTGGCCAATCAGGGTGTTCGTGTGGCACTTTTCAACCGTGATATTAAAGCAGGTGGTTTGGCTGAGTATGGCATTTATCCTGAGAAGCATACAATGAAGGAAGGCTTGCGCAAGCAGTTCCGTCAGTCTTTGGATCTGCCGAACATTGAATATTATGGGAACGTGGTCATTGGAAAAAATGGCGATCTGCAATTGGATGAACTGCGTTCCTTTGGCTTTGATGCGATCCTGGTGGCTGCAGGCGCTCAGGGTACAAAATGGCTTGGGTTAAGCGGCGAAGATCTTGAGGGTGTTTATCACGCGAAGGATGTTGTTTATTCCTATAACAAGCTTCCTCCGTTCAGCCAGAAGAAATTCCGTTTTGGAAAACGCTGTGCGATCGTGGGCGCTGGCAATGTGATGGTGGATATTGCCCGTCACTTGATCAACGTGCAAAACGTGGAAGAAGTGACTGCTGTTGTACGGCGTGGACCAGCCGAGGTGAATTTCACCAAGGAAGAGATGAAGCATTTGATCTCCTACCTTGATCTGGATGAATTTGAACGTGAAATGGCGCGCGTATTGCCTGCCTTGCAAACGATCGGTCAGGACCCTGAAATTGGCCGCCATAAAATTTTAGACTCTTTGGCGAAGGCAGATCCCAAAATAAAAAATGCGAAGTTCCATTTTGATTTCCTCGCCTCCCCCACTGACATGATCGGTGAGAATGGCTTGTTAACCAAACTTGAGGTGGAAGAAAATATTCTCTCCTTAAAAGGGACAGACGTTAAGGCAAGCGGCACTGGCGTTAAACGCACGCTGGATGTGGAAACGGTCATCTTTGCCATCGGCGATAAAGTGGACGAGTCTTTTGGCCTGCCCACTGAATGGAACGAGTTCATCAAGAACACGGAGCCGAAATTCCCCGTGGACAACCTTTCGTACGAATCTTCCATTGAAGGCATATTTGTTGGCGGATGGTCACGCAAGGCCAGTGAAGGGCTTGTTGGCTATGCGCGCAAAGATGGCGTGAACGCGGCCAAGGCTGTTTATCAATATTTACAAACCAAACAACCAGCCAACGCAAGCGCAGAAGCAGTGACTGCAAAGATGAAGGATTTGAGCAAACCTGTCATCATGAAAAATGATATCAAACGGCTTGAGCTCGTTGAGGCTGAAGAAGCCAAAAAACGTGGACTTGAAGAATTCAAGTTCGCCAGTAACGAAGAGATGCTGCAGGCAATGGGTTTAGTAGAAACAGCGTAAGGTTTCTCCCCTTCCTTTCATCAAGGAAGGGGAGATTTTTTATCATGAAACTTTCAACACCTGAATTCCGCGCCATGCAATCTCTGCCCCGCAAGCTGGGACAGAGATATTTTGAAATGCCCATCTTCCGTTATATGGGGTTGGGTTTGCAAAACAAAGATGTGCTTGAGATCGGCTGCGGCTCTGGCTACGGCGCATTTTTGCTCAACCAACTTCAACCTAAAAGTTACGTTGGGTTCGATGTCATGGCTGAGCAGGTGGAACTGGCAAAAAAGAAATATCCGCAATTTCAATTCTTGATTCAGGATGCCGAAGACTTAAGCCAATTTGCGAACGAAAGCAAGGACGTGGTCATTATCTTTGGCGTGCTGCACCACATCCCCAATTGGCGCAAAGCCATCGATGAAATTGTCCGCGTGCTCAAACCTGGCGGAAGTCTCTTCCTTGAAGAACCACGCGGCGTGGATATAAAGTTTTTTGATTCCATCTTCCGCTGGGGACATCCCGATACTGATTTTGGTCTGAACGCTTTGGATGCGCATCTTTCAAAGCGGGAATTAAAAATCGTCAACAAGAGATGGACTCCGCTGTTGACGATGTATCACATTTGGAAATAATAATTACAGTTTAATTTCCAGTTATTTCCCAGAACCTAGCGGGCTTTTATGAATTCCTATTGAGATACTTTTTTACCGTTCTCGCCTAACGGTTTGCGCTACCTGCGTGTGGGCGGGCGTGGACTCTGCCTGGGAGCAGTATAAACTCGAAGTGAGAAAACTGCTTGAAAATGGCTACGAATCCCACCTGTCCAGTGCACACGGTGTTGGGCGGCGTTTTATCATGGCGAAACTGATATTCCGTGATATGCCGCGATAAACCATTGATTATTTACTAAGACGAGTGTCAATTCGTAGACTCTCCCAACTTCATGAATTTTAACTACGGCAATATCACCATCAATATTCATAGATAAAAAATTTAATGCGGACGGGGGACTACACCATACAAAATCAGGTGGAAGGGTTGGAGATTCAGGGGTATGCAATAACTCCACCTGAAGATAAGACCCCTCGTTTATTTGAAAGGAATAATAAGCCAGTTTGTAATCTAGCCATCCCGCAGACTGTAATGAAGGATTATTTGTTAACCTACTAACTGTTTCTAATGTACCTGCGGAAACGGGAAAGCGTGGGTCATTGATAAATACTGTCGGAAACTTGGATGGGTCAGATGTACGTAAGGCTTCTGAGTAAATCTCCTCTGATTTTTGAACAGTTCTGATTATTTCTTGCGCTTCTGGCGTGTTAGGTAACTCTTTGTTAACTACCAAATCAGGCGTTGCAACACAATTAATTAAACTCGGATGGAGAGTCGGAGTAATTGTATTAACTGAAAAGCCAGATGTCTCCGAAGGAGAAGGAATTTCGCTTTTATAGTTTTCGTTAGTTGCTTGAGAAGCGGCTTGCGTTGAGGTTCCGCAACTCGAAACTATTAAGTTTAGGGCTAACATGATAAATATGAAAAAGCGTTGTTTGATTCTCATAACCTTTTTTCTTTTTGGCGAAGCTGCCCAACGGTTTGCGTTACCTGCGCTGGGGCG